>JBILCQ010000008.1:0-18978 GCA_044353065.1 Flavobacteriales bacterium
ATTTCTCGCTGCGTTAATGAGGGCATTGACAATTTGCGAATTTTTGGATACCCTATATAAGGTAATACGAATGGTTCTTACATCGGGATCGATAGCTGCTTGGCGCAAGAAGTCAACGGTATATTGAAACGAATGATATGGGAAGTGAAGAAGTATATCGTTGTTTCGAATGGCTGTGAAAAAATCTGTTTCAGATTGAAACGCAGGGTGAGTTATCGCCTTGCGCTGCGGCCAGCACAGATCGGGTCGACCCAATGATGGAAAAGACATCAAGTCCTTTTTGTTGTGATAGCGGCCACCCGGTGAAATATTTTCTATAGTCTTAATCTTGGCTCTTTTCAGAACTAAATCGAGCACATGATGCGGAATTGAATTGTCGTAGTTCAGACGGATGTATTCTCCTTTCTTCCGTTGTGTTACACTGCGCGACATCTTTTCAACGAGGCCCTTCGATAAGTCATCATCGATGTCAAGCTCTGCATCGCGTGTGGTTTTAATGGCCCACGCATCGGCCTTGGTGAAATGCAATGAGCTAAAAAGATCTTTCAAGAAATAGCGAATCAGGTCGTCTACAAATATGACATACCGTTTGTTGTCGAAATCCGGAAGTGCAATGAATCTGGGAAGTTTAGGCGATATCTCGATGAGTGCATGTGTCGAACCGTGAGATGCACCTTTTTTGTTGAGCTCGCAGATTAGGTAGATACTCGTGTCGTTTAATTGCGGAAACGGTATCCTGTGATTCAGTATAACAGGTATTAGGTAAGGTTTTATTTCACTCTCGTAGTATTCTTTCAGAAAAGGGATGTGCTCCTTTAAAATCTGCTTTTCGTTGATTAAGGAAACGCCGGATTTGGTTAGTTGCTCCGTAACCAAGTGGAAGTAATGATCGAACTTTTCTTGCTGGGCATTAATAATCTCTTGGATTTCCTGCAATGTCTCTTCCGGATCGAAATCCATGGGGTCGATGGGTTTCTTGGAAACGCCCATGGCTCGGCGAAGAGTTGCCACACGAACCCGAAAGAACTCATCCAAGTTGTTGGAAAAGATTCCCAGAAAGCGCATGCGCTCAATTAATGGGACATTTGAATTGCCTGCTTCGTTGAGCACCCGCTCGTTGAATGCTAACCACGAAATTTCGCGATTGATGAATTCGCTCTTCTTCATAACAGTTATAGTCATACTCGCAAAGGGAGCTGCGCAAAGTTAAGACTGTGTTGTGCGAGTATCACCAATTGATACCATGAAAAAGAGGCCAACCTGCAAGGTTGGCCTCCTCATTTGATTCAATTCATAATTTCAGAGCGAATAGCGAAGCGTGAGATAGATATTTCTACCCGGTGCGTTGATGCCACTGGCAAAAACTCGGTATTGAGTATCGAATATGTTTTCGATACCGGCTTGAACTAAAAAACGATTGGTGGCCTGAAAGCCCAGGCGCCAGTTGGCGGTGAACCAAGCGGGCATGCCGTTTTCGGTTGCATAGTCTTCATTGTCTTCGGCGTCTAACCGGTAGTCTTTACGTTTTTTCCATCCATTGTAAAGGATGAAAAACTCATTGGTGATTTTCTTCCCCGAATACAGTACCTGTGCCTTTGCCATAAATGGTGAGATGTGATCTAATGGAGTATCGGAGGTGTCGGTTTTCACACGGCCATAGGTATAGTTCATTGAGAGCAGGAAGCTTAGTTCGTCGCTTGCTTGTGTCTTAAGTGTGCTTGAAAAGCCATATATGTAAGCCCTTCCCAAATTTTGATTAGCGGTTATGGGGCTATTGGTGCCATTGTACAAAATGTAATCCTGACCGTTCAATTGGAATGGTGCTGTGACAATGGCATCAAAAAATGATGTGTAGTAAACCGAATTTTCTAAGCGAGTACGTTGGTTAAAGATTTTACTCAGACCCCATTCAGTATTAATTGTTTTTTCCGGCTTTAATGATGGATTGGGAACGATAAGCGTTCCTACGGCCGACTCGAATATTTTGGAAAGATCATCGACATTGGGAACACGATAGCCCGTTGAAACTAAGAACGACATTTTTAGATCATCTGACGGGTGATGAACAACACCTAAGCTTCCGGAGTAGACCGGATTCGATTGTGAAATAGAGGTGGTTGGGAAATTAAAGAACGAATTGTCTTGAATGGTGGAATTCAACGATGCGTATCCCACGCGAATTCCATCCGTTAAATTCCATTCGCGGTTGATCTTCCAAATATGCGATAAGTAGAAAGCTGCGTTCAGCATAGAATTGTTGCCATCAGGATATCGCGTATCCAAAGGTGATATTTCGTTCGTTACAACGTCCTTCTGGTTTGCAGTGCTGACTAGCATGTTGTATTGACCATCGATTCCGATTTGCACTTCATGACGCTCATCGTGATGTCGCATTTCGAAGTTCAGGCCTGCCACGCCGACATTTTCTATTCTGTTTTGCAAAGTATCGTTGTTGAACCTTCGCTGATGGCGTGATTCCTGAATCGCTTGATAATTTAAACCGAGGTGAGTAGAATGAAAGAACCCGTCACTTGTGATATTCAAGTCATAAGCAGCCATAAACCGTTCCTGAGGGCCATAATACCATTCGGCCCATTTTAGATTTCCATTGTTGAGGTCTGTTAGTCGATCATAGCGAGGGACATTCGAAGAATTGGAGAATTGCATGTTGAGTTGATGCAGAACTCGGTCGCTCTGTTTGAAGCCAAATTTTTGCATCAAATTGTATTGTGTGTAAGCACTGCCCACCTGAACAAAGCGGTCGCTATTTTTCACAATGGAATCCTGACCATTGATGCGGTCAACGTAATAGTCGCGCGTGCCATAGTTTTTGGTGTAAAATGGATTTTGATTGGATCCACCTCGTACATCGCCAAATCGGGAATACGAAATGACGGTTCGGGACGCAAAGCGCTTTCCACCGAGGTTGATATCCACTCCTTCGGAGAATTCACTGTTTACCGAAGAGTATCTCGATTGAGCCATGACCTTGGTGAGCAGCTTATCATTTTCGCTGAACATGGGTTTTTTCGTGAATAAGTGAATCACACCGCCCAGCGCGTCGCTGCCGTAAACAGTAGAGGAGGGGCCGAAAAGAATCTCGGCGCGATCGAGGGCAATCTGATCAACTGTCAGTATGTTTTGCAGGTGGCCTGAACGATAAATGAGGTTGTTCATGCGCACACCATCTACAACCAAGAGAACCCGACTAGCTTCAAAGCCCCGAATGACAGGACTTCCACCACCTTGCTGGCTTTTTTGAACCATGACAGAGCCCGTTTGGGCTATCAGGTCGGCGGTGGTTTGAGACTGTGCCCGTGTGATTGCTTTACTATCAATGATCTCAATGGGTTGAGGGATTTTATTCCTTCGCTCCTCTGTTTTATTATATGAAATTACAATTTCATTGAGCTGTATTTGTTCGGGAAGTGTGTCATGTTGACCGCGCAGATTGAATGCGCATACAAAATGGAACAGCAATCCCAGTAGGATTGTACTCTTTTTCATTTGATTGAGTTTGATAAGGGAAATGAACTTTTGATGCTCGCCGATAAGAGAGCTAGAATTCATCAAGCTGTTGGTGGCTGCTCAGGAAGGTACTGCAAACCTTTACAAAGTCTATTGTCTGAAAAATGAAAATGTATCTTCGGTAAGCTGGTTGCCGTTCTTTGAATGTGCAAGGTCTTTTCAGGACGGAAGACGGATGTACTGAACTCTTGAGTGCACTTAGCAAGTTGCGACCAGCCCGACTCCTCCTCCTGCAATCCGCTAAGTGTGCGCTTCATTTTGTTCTCGGCGTGGTCAGCAACCGCGATGATGATGACCCGATCTCTTGTCTGATTAATAGAAACTATATCGTACAACTTGTCATTTATCTCAATTTCATCGTCACCTTCTAACCACGATTCGTACTGGGTATTGGAAAGAGAAAATTCTTCCCAGCGCGATTGGTCTGCTAGTCGGACTGCTTTATTTTGCTTATGCAGCCAGATGGCGGTAGAAAATAGTGTCCAAACGGACCCTACTTGGCAAAAAACCAATAAGGTCAGTATAAGAGCAATTACCGTTCGTTGCATGAGTTGCAAATATCCTTGAATTGTCAATTATTTTGATAATCCGTACTCGGAAATTTTAGGGTTGAATCCCAGACCGCTGTATTAGAGGATGAATGCTTGTTTCAACTAAATTTTGAGCATATCACATCGCGTTTATATTTGTGACTTCTAAATTCAAGAATTGCCATGAAAAAAAGCTTACTTACGCTTGGTTTTTTAGTTATTTCAGTCATAGCCGCTACTGCCCAGTATCGATGCGGAACAGACCTGATGAATAACAGACAACGGTCTCGTAACCCATTTTTGGCTCAAGCCCAGGATAATTATAACAGACTGGTACTTGAGGAAATGATCGAATGGCGCAACAATCGTGACAGCGTAGAAGCCGTTTTGGTAATTCCCATTGTATTTCACATCCTGCACATGGACGGACCTGAGAATATCTCGGATGCCCAGATTTACAATCAAATGGAGATATTAAATCGTGACTACAACCGGTTGAATGCAGATACCATTCAGGTGGTAAGTGGTTTTGATACCATCATAGCCAATGTGAAATTGGAGTTCCGTTTGGCTACCAAGGATTTTTTGGGTAATTGCACAAACGGTATAGAGCGCATTCGCACTATTGAGACCTTTATTGGTGACAATGGATCAAAGCTGAATCAATGGCCTCGCGAGCGTTATGTGAATATATGGACAGTGGCCAGCATGGAGAACGGTGTTGCCGGTTATAGCCAATACCCTTCATCTGTCATCGACGGTCAATCTGCGCTTGCTGATGGAGTCATCATACTTCACGATTATATCGGTGATATTGGAACAGGTTCAGCAGGACGATCGCGTGCACTGACTCACGAAATCGGTCACTTCCTTGATTTGGCGCACCCATGGGGAAGCACCAATGACCCTGAAGTAGAATGTGGAGATGATGGTGTCTTAGATACGCCTGTTACCGAGGGACATGATGATTGTCTTGACTTACGCGATTTTTCTTGCAGCTCAACTGCCCTTTCAGGAGCCATTTATCGCTTTAGCGGAATTAGCGCCGGATTGAGTGGAACTACAGATCCGACAACTCCTCCCGTCATTTTGTTGGGTGAAGAAAATTTCTCAAGAATTCAGCTTGGACAGTTTCAAGCAAATGGCTTGGCGCTCAATCCAAGTGTTGATGGTGAATTTGGCTTCAGAGGTTGGGATGAAGGGGGAGTGCAGGGAGCCACCGCATTCAATCAGCTTACAGGTTCATTGAATACAGATAAATACTACGAGTTTACCATCACTCCTCGCCCTGGAAGCGCTATGAGTTTGACAAATTTGAAATTCACGGCAAAGCGTTCCACAACAGGTCCTAGAAATTTCTGCGTCCGCTCGAGTGTAAACAATTTCGCAACGAACCTCACAGCCACACCGGCCGGTACAGCAAATGGTTTGTCTGTCTTAACAACGCCCAACCCCGTAAATACTTATTTCTTCACGAACGATACTTCTGTCGTTGTTACCACACCGACAGTTACCTTAACCGGGGCAGCATACACGGCTATGACAACCCCTGTTACATTCCGCATTTATGCCTTCAACGCTGAGGATGCAGTTGGTACTTTTTCAATTGATTCCTTGATAGTTTCAGGTACATACGGAATCGTGGAGAATGTCCAAAATTTCATGGATTATTCTTATTGTTCGCACATGTTTACCAATGGCCAGAAGGCGAGGATGCGTTTTGCATTGGGCTCTCCGCTTTCCGGTAGAAGTAATTTGTGGTCGGAAAACAATAGGGCGCTTACAGGCACCGATGAAAATTCATTGGTGTGTGCGCCTGTTGCTGATTTTTATCCGTTGAAGAAATTTGCTTGTGTGAATGACGAGATTGATTTCAAGGATAATTCAACCAACGGTGTAGTAGAATCCTATTCTTGGTATTTCCAAGATGGTGTTCCGTCTACCAGCACTTTACCGAATCCAAGTGTTGTTTTTACTTCTGAAGGTCGCAAGTCCGTTACATTGACCGTGACTAACGCCCAGGGAAGCACAACGAAGACAATTGACCAATGTGTTGTGATTGCTCCATCATGGAGTGAAGTTGCGGGTGGTCCATTGTTTCAAGATGATTTCGACTCGGCTTCTGAATTTCAGAATTACTATGTGCCTTTGAATTATGATCAGAACATTTCAGCTTGGCAACAAACAAACATGGCCGGCTTCTCGAATGGTACAAGTGCCTTTTTGAACGCCTTCGATATGTCTTCCTCGAACATTGATGAGGGGGGTAATGACATTGATGAATTGGTAACTCCTTCATGCGATTTAAGCATGGTATCAGGTGCTTCGGTTTCTTTCAAATATGCCTATGCGACTCAAGCCACTACATTGGCGGATATTACGGATTTGTTTCAGGTATACATTTCGAATAACTGTGGCCAGACTTGGTCGAGCACCCCGCGCGTTAGTCTCCAGGGACTTGAGCTTGTAACAGGTGGTAGTGTGAGTATTCCTTATTATCCAACCAATGCATCTGATTGGAGAGAGGAGTCATTCACAGTGTCAAGCGCATACATGAATGATGGATTCCGCATGAAGTTCGTTTTCAAGGCCGGCTTGTTCCCTAATAACCTCTTTATAGATGATATCAATATGACCGGTATTGTAGGTGTTGATGAATTGAATGCCGATTTCTTTGGTGCTATCATTTACCCGAACCCGGCCGATGAATCAACGGTGCTGTCTTATGTTGACCGTGGTGCCGACAATCTCACCATCACCCTTACAGATTTGAGTGGTCGAGTGGTTGAGACTTGGACACCACGCTCTGCTGCTCCTGGGCCTCAGCGTTTAACGATTGATACGAATAGACTCTCTACCGGTGCTTATTTCATTAACATGCATTCCGATTCTCACTCGAAGACATTGAAATTACTTGTCGACTAAGCAGGAATCAAAAGGAAATAAAAAAAAAGGGATCATAAGTGATCCCTTTTTTTTTATTTGATGATTGTCGATGAACCTCTACATTTGATACGAACAACCTGACTAATGATTATTCCTGAGCAGCCACAAAATGAGTTAGATCGTTTGCGCGCTCTGAGAAGTTACAATGTTTTGGATACTCTTTCGGAAAAGGAGTACGACCAACTCACAGCAATTTCTTCTCAGATCTGTGGTTGCAGCATGTCGTTTATTTCGTTGATTGATGAAGATAGACAATGGTTTAAGTCGGCGCATGGTTTGAATGTTTCGGAGACAGAAAGACGGGTTGCTTTTTGCGCTCATGCGATCAATACTCCAAATGAGATTCTGGTTGTTCCGGATGCGCGACTTGATAATCGATTTCATGATAACCCTTTGGTTGCGGGTGACCCGCATTTAGCATTCTATGCGGGTGTGCCTTTGGTGAATGAAGATGGAATGGCACTTGGCACTCTCTGTGTGCTGGATAGTGAGCCAAAGACGCTGAGTGAATCACAGTTATCCGCATTAAATGCTCTGGCAGATCAGGTTATGGTATTGCTCGAGTTACGTCGCAATAAGAAGCACCTTGAGGAATTATTGCAGCGAGAGAAGGACAGAAGCAAAGAGCTTGAGCAGTTCGCTTTCATCGCTGCGCACGATTTGAGATCGCCTTTGAATGGAATAGCATCCATGAGTGAGCTAATGCTAAACACACAGGCGGAGAGTCTTAGCGATGATGGTATTCGAATGCTATCATCTATACAAGGTGCGTCCGCCCAATTGTCGTCGCTTATCAATGGTCTATTAGATTACTATCGTTTAGATACAGCTGATGCTGAATTGAAGGCACCAATGCATCGGGATGTGATTATGGCGCAGGTGACTGATCTTTTTAGTAATGAATCAGGTTTTGAATTGCATATCGAGATACAGCCCGAAGAGGTGAATACTTTCGGGCCGGTATTGTTGCAGGCATTGCTCAATTTGGTCAGTAATGCGATTAAGTATGGTGATAAGCCAACAACTGTAGTAGGCATTCAGATAGATGAGACGCCTGGGTTTTATAAGGTTGTGGTAACGGATAATGGTCCGGGTATCGATCATAAATTCCGTGAAAAGCTATTTCAGCTTTTTGAAACGGCATCGCCGACAGACCGATTTGGAAATCGGGGTAATGGTATTGGTTTGGCTATAGTAAAAAAGCGAATTGCCCGAATTGGGGGTGAAATCACATTCAGCTCACAAGTGGGCAAAGGAACCTCTTTCGAGTTTACTATACCCCGTTAATGAAGCGCTTTTAATTGCTCTTCCATCATTTGAATCTTCGCTAACGAATCACTCTGTTTTTTCCGTTCGCTCTCCAAGACTGCAGCAGGAGCATTATTCACGAATCGTTCATTATTCAATTTGGCTTCTACCGATTTCAAGAAGCCACGCACATAGCTCAACTCCGCTTCAAGTTTTTTCTTTTCCTCTTCGACATCTATTTGCTGAGTGAATGGGACGAAGTATTCTGCTGAGGCCGTTACGAATGAAAAGCAACCTGTTGGCTTTTCGGAAGCGTATTCTATCGATTTCAAATTGCAGAGGTGTTTTACAACAGCTTCGAATTTTTTATCGGGCTCTTGATTAGCGCGCACAATCAGTTCGATTGATTCTTTGTTGGGTATGTTCTTTTCTTTTCGCAGATTGCGTATACCAATCACAACTTCTGTCATTTTATCAAATGAACTGAGAATAGTGGCGTCTACCTCACCGTTATTGGGCCACTGCGCAGTGCAGATTGAGCTTCCTTGCGTGCGCGGTTTTAAATAATGCCAGATTTCTTCGGTGAGAAAGGGCATAAACGGATGAAGCACGTTGAGTAAATTCTCGAGAATATCAACCGACGCCTCATAGGTAGCGGGATCCATGCCCTGACCAAAAGGTGGTTTTACCATCTCAAGATACCAGGCGCAGAAGTCGTCCCAAACCAATTTGTAGGTCGTCATCAATGCTTCGTTGATACGGAATTTTTCGTAGTCGTCATTCAGCGAGTTCAATGTTGCGTTGAACTTGCTGCGCATCCATGCGACTGATGTTTTCGCGGCTTCTGATTGAGATAGCGAAGTATCAACTTTTTCTTCCCACCCTTTTACCAAACGGAATGCATTCCAGATTTTGTTTGCAAAGTTTCGGCCTTGCTCGCACAGTGATTCGTCAAACAGGAGGTCGTTGCCTGCAGGAGAAGAGAGCAGCATGCCAACCCTCACGCCATCGGCACCGAACTTCTTCATCAAGTCCAACGGATCAGGAGAGTTTCCGAGTGACTTCGACATTTTTCGTCCTTGTTTATCGCGAACAATGCCGGTGTAGTAGACATTGCGGAAGGGTAAATCGTTGCGGTATTCGTATCCTGCAACAATCATACGTGCCACCCAGAAAAACATAATTTCCGGAGCCGTTACCAAATCATTGGTAGGGTAGTAGTAGTTGATCTCTTCGTCGGAATAAAATCCGTCGAAAACACTAATAGGCCATAACCAAGAAGAGAACCAGGTGTCGAGCACATCTTCTTCCTGACGAATCGAATCGGCTGTTACGGAGATTCCTTTCTGAGCGAATTGCTTTAAGGCCTCATCTTTTGTTTTCGCTACTTCGAATTGTCCGTCGGGCGCATACCAAGCGGGGATGCGATGTCCCCACCACAACTGGCGTGAAATACACCAGTCCTTGATGTTTTCCATCCAATTGCGATAACTGTTCTTGAATTTCGAAGGAAAGAACTTGATGTCATCGTTCATCACATGATCGAGCGCAGGCTTGCTGAGGTCTTTCATGTCGACGAACCACTGCAGTGAAAGGCGTGGCTCTACAACAGCATCGCTTCGCTCGCTGAATCCAACTTTATTGATTAGCTCCTCCGTTTTTACCAAGTTGCTTGACTTCTGCAGGTCTTCTGCAATTTGCTTGCGCACCTCGAAACGATCCATTCCCACGTAGAGCTGTCCTGCTTCGCTGATGGTGCCATTATCGTTCATCATGTTGATGATCTCTAACTTATGTTTTTCTCCGAGCATGAAGTCGTTCATGTCGTGAGCAGGCGTAACCTTCAAGCATCCTGTTCCGAATTCCATTTCAACGTACTCGTCGGCGATAATTGGAACTTCTCGATTTACGAGCGGCACAATCGCCTTCTTTCCATGCAGATGTTTGTATCGCTCGTCTTTCGGGTTCACGCAAACGGCTGTGTCTCCCAAAATGGTTTCCGGACGTGTGGTGGCTATGGTGATGAATTCATCGCTACCAACTATTTGGTAGCGCACGTGGTATAGTTTCGAGTTGACTTCTCGATAAATTACCTCTTCGTCTGAGAGAGCGGTGAGCGCAGCAGGATCCCAATTGATCATGCGTTCGCCGCGGTAGATTTTCCCTTTCTTATAGAGGTCGATGAACGTATCGATTACACTTTCGTAATACTTCTCGTCCATGGTGAAGCGCGTGCGATCCCAATCGCAGCTTGCCCCTAGTTTCTTCAATTGTTCGAGAATGATGCCACCGTGTTTGTGGGTCCATTCCCATGCGTGCTCGAGAAATTGATCGCGTGAGAGGTCGCTTTTCTTGATTCCTTCTGCGCGAAGTTTCTGAACCACTTTCGCTTCAGTCGCAATGGACGCATGGTCGGTGCCGGGCACCCAGCAGGCATTTTTCCCCTGCATGCGCGCGCGGCGAACCAATAAATCCTGAATGGTGTTGTTGAGCATGTGACCCATGTGCAGCACGCCGGTTACATTGGGCGGCGGAATCACAACCGTGTAAGGTTCTCGACTATCGGGCACGCTTTTAAAAAGCTTGTGTTCCAACCAGTAGCTATACCATTTGTCTTCAGTTTGAATCGGGTCGTATTTGCTCGGTATTTCTGCGCTCATGTTACGTCTATAAAGGGAAGCGCGAAAATAACACCAACTACTGCATTTGAGAAATGGCTTTTGGCTTGTCGAGGATACGATTCCAAAGCATTTCGAATGCTTTATTGAAATCGTCTTTTTTCAAGTCAGGCATGAGTTGTTTGGCTTGCCAACCGGTCGGCGAAGATTCAATTCTCCAGTGAAATATGAAAGCTTTGTGCGCTTCTGTGTGCGAAAAGTCGGTGCGCCCCCATTTGGCAGTAAAGAAATCCAATCCGTTATCGGTCGGAGTAGCGAAATAGGCATTTTGGCCAAACCATTTAAGCGTTTGCATCGCTCTTTGATCGGGATGATTGTCGATGAGCTCGTGATGAATTGGGTAGGCGATCCATTCTACGGATGGGTCGTTCTGAAGCAATGAATATTCCCCGAAATAAAGACTGTCTTGCGCCACAGCAATGCCCGACCACAGAATGTTGTTGAACATCGTTGGAGTTGTTTTCAGAGTTTCATAGGGAATATGGTGGGCCTTGAGTTCCTTTTCGAAGTGGTTATGCACCGTGTATTTATGGTAAAAGGTCAAGAGCATATACAAACACGCATACGAGCAGGCAGCCAATGCCCATTTGATGCGCGCGGGGTTTTCACGTTTGATAAAAAGAGGCACCAACAATAGAAGCATGAATGGGATTGTCCAGAGTGGATCCACCACCGTGATGTTGTTGAAGCCGACGAGATAGTCGGTGAAAGGCAAGAGCAGCTGTGTTCCGTATGTTGTGCAGCAATCAAGCAATGCATGCGTGATGAGAACGGAAGACCAGAATATGTACCATCGACGGAATGATATAATCTCTTTCCATTTGGTAAAAGACCATTTCGCAAGCGGATAGGACAAAATCAAATGGACGACAAGCGCGTGAGAATATCCTCTGTGAATTTTCAGCTTGGTAATTTCATCACTGAAAAACGGGTTGAGCAATACATCGAGATCGGGTAGGGTTCCTCCAATTGCACCCAACAGCTGTGCTTTGTTACCCAGTTTTTTACCTAACAGAACTTCACCAACAGCAGCGCCCAACACAATTTGACTCAATGAATCCATTGTGCGAAGTAACGACATCTCTTTATTCAATCAAGCATGTTTGAAAGTCTTTATAGAAAAGGCTTTAGAGTGCAATTGGGAATGGTGAATTCACTTACTTTCGGACAAATCTTAATACCAAATGAAACAAACCATCTTGTTGCTTGTCTTTGCAATCGCCGTCGTTTTTGCCGGCTGCACGCGCATGAATGAAGATCAAATCGTTGGCGATGCATCTGGCTATACCGGTGAACTTATCTCACGCGAACAGCTTGTTCAGGTTCCTGAAGGAGATCCATACACCAAAGAGAAGGTCGATGATTATGTGAAGCAGGTGTATATGGAAACAGGAGATTTTAGATGGGAGCAAGCTGAATTCAACATGTTGTGGAGCGCAATTCAATACGGTGATAACACTGTGGCTGTAGGTTACCAGCCAGCAGGTTATACCAATTTAGAGAACACGATGTACTCTATCCGGATACAGCAGGGCGCCTGGGCCATGGTTCATGATGCATTGCTCGATTTTATCGCAAATGAACTCGCTAAACGTGGCTTGGAATCCGACTTGCGTTCGATAGTGATTGAGGATGATCCGATACTTCCCATTCTTACACTTAGACTTACCGATCGCCATGTTTTAACTGCATTGCGCAATTTAAAAAATGTGCGCTACATCGAACCGCTCGATTATGCACACGCCGATATGAATGCCGATGAGCGGTCAACTTCCGGCTGTTCTGTAAGTACCTACGGCCTGGTTGCTGAAGATTACTCGGTAACAACCCCCAATGCAATTTTGCCTTGGAATTTTTCACTCATGAACATTCCGAATGCCTGGAATACGGCGCAAGGTCAGGGTATTACAGTCGGAGTTATCGATGCGGGTTTGAGTTCTTCTCAGTCCTTGTTGAATGGTGATTTCAATAACGGATTAAGTAATGTGGGTAGAACGGTTACAACAGATTATACATTCGGCACAAGTGCCTATTCCACCTGCTCACATGGCACAGCCATGAGTGGTTTGGCGACAGGCGCTAGAAATAATGTGGGCGCTACAACAGGGGTGGCCTATAAATCAAACTTGCACTTCATACGTGGATGTGAAGATGTTGTGTTGGATCGCTCTGTAGAGCGAACAGGATTAAAGAACGCCTTGGTGAAGATGGGAAATCGCGCGGATGTGCGAGTGGTCAGCATGTCAATCGGAACTCCATTCTACAGCAGTGTCATTGAAGACGGAGTGAACTATGCCTGGGGCGCAGGCAAGATGCTGATGGCCGCTGCAGGAACATCTTACAGCTGGACCAGTTGGTGGGGCGTTGTATATCCGGCAGCTCTTTCTCGTTGTGTAGCAATCACAGGAGTAAAGGAAAACTTCGGAACCTGCGCGTCGTGTCACGATGGATCGCAGGTCGATTTCACCGTTACCATGGAACGTTCGAGCAATAGCAATCGCAATACGTTATCATTAAATACTTCGGGCTATGCTGCTAAGTATATCGGTGGCAGCTCATGCGCAACCGCTATGGCTTCAGGTATCGCAGCTATGGTTTGGTCAGTAAACCCTTCACGTACCCGCGAGCAGGTTTATCAGTACTTGTTGACTACATCCCAGTATTATCCAAACCCTACGGGCAGCCGTGGTTATGGAAATTTGAACGCTGCTGCTGCAGTATCCGCAGCGCAGGCGGGCGTTTAAGGAGAATTAATGACGGTCGAAATCCACGGTAATGTGGTCACTTGTTGGAACTGCCTGGCAGGTGAGCACATAACCCGATTCGACTTCGCCCGGTTCCAGAGCATAGTTTACCTTCATGGTTGCCGCCCCTTCTGATACGTGCGCGCGACAGGTGCAGCACATTCCTCCTTTGCAGCTGAACGGAATATCCATACCGCTCGATTGAGCAGCATCGAGAATGGCGGTGCCGTCCATAGGCATGAAGAAGTTGTTTTCCTGGCCGTCGAAAACGACGGTTACCGCGCACCGTTTGCCTGACTCAACGATGGTTTCTGCCGGCTTTTCAGCATTGCCACCGGCCGTTGGATTGGGCGTTCCGAACAATTCGAAGTGTATGTTATCTTCAGCAATTCCTCTCTCCAAGCAGAATTCTTTCGTGAGGCGTATCAATGGCTCAGGACCACAAACGAAAACTTCACTAATAGTATCCATTTGAATAAACCCTTTGGCAAAACCTTCCAGCTTTGCTCGGTCAATCCGGCCGGAAAAAAGATCCACGTCATTCGGTTCTGCGCTTAATACATGAAATACTCGGAAACGGCCGAGATATCGGTCTTTTAAGTCTTCAAGTTGATCACGGAATATAATCGACTGGAAGTAGCGATTGCCAAAGATTAGAATGACTTCGCTTTCAGGTTCAGTGGCCAGAACACTTTTTGCAATGGAAAACACTGGCGTAATACCACTTCCGGCTGCCACAAGTAAGTACTTCTTTTTTTGGTCGGCCACGATTTCGGTTCCGAAAGTCCCCATGGGTGTCATGACCTGCAAAACATGACCTTTACGAAGTTCACGATTCGCCCAAGTAGAGAATTTGCCATACGGTACTTCCTTGATGGCAACGCGCAATTCCGGTTCATTCACACCGCTGCAAATAGAATAGGATCGTCGAATGTCCTCTCCGTTGATGGTTTCGCGAAGGGTAAGGTATTGGCCTTGACGGAAACGATAATTGTCTTTAAGCTCTTCAGGAACATCGAAGGCGATCGATACGCAATCCTTGGTTTCGCGTTGAACATCGATAACCGTTAGCGGGTGAAATTTGGGTCTCATGATTTTTGTGGTGCGCGCAAAAATAGATGTGATGTTGATTTAAATTTACCTTAATCTTGTGCATTCTAAGAAATGTCACTTATGGAAAATCAAGCATTGCTAGAGCGTTTTCAGAACTATGTAGATGCTGAAAACAAGATTGAGGCGAAGGATTGGATGCCCGACGGGTATCGCAAGACCTTGGTTCGTCAAATTGCACAGCACGCCCACAGCGAAGTTGTGGGAATGTTGCCTGAGGGCAATTGGATAACACGCGCGCCATCGTTACGCCGCAAAGCTATTTTGATTTCGAAAGTACAAGACGAGGCCGGCCATGGACTCTACCTCTACAGCGCCTGCGAAACACTCGGAGTGGATCGTGAAACGTTGATCGAAGAGTTGCTCAGTGGCAAGGCCAAGTATTCTTCTATTTTCAATTATCCAACGCTTTCATGGGCCGACATCGGAGCTATTGGTTGGCTGGTGGATGGAGCCGCTATCGTAAATCAGGTTTCTCTTCAGAGAACCAGCTATGGTCCATACAGCCGTGCTATGGTGCGCATCTGCAAGGAGGAGAGTTTCCATCAACGTCAGGGATATGAAATCATGATTGCGCTTGCGAAAAACGGAAACGCTGCGCAGAAGAAAATGGCTCAGGAAGCTTTCAATCGCTGGTGGTGGCCATCGTTGATGATGTTCGGTCCAAGTGACGTTGCTTCAGCACATAGCGCTCAAAACATGGCTTGGAAGATAAAGCGGCACAGCAACGACGAGTTGCGTCAGAAGTTTGTTGACATGACGGTGCCCCAAGCTGAATACCTGGGATTGACAATTCCAGATAAGGATTTGAAATGGAATGAATCGACCGGTCATTACGACTTCGGCGAAATTGATTGGACGGAATTCAATGAGGTGGTTAAAGGCAATGGGCCCTGCAACAAGCAGCGTTTGCAAACGCGTAACAAAGCGCACGAAGAAGGTGCTTGGGTTCGCGAAGCAGCCATGGCCTATGCCCGCAAACAACGGGAAAGACAAGCGGTAAGTGCCGCGTAATGGATAATACAGAAGCAATGAGTAGTTCTAATTGGCCTTTGTGGGAAATCTTTATTCGGAGTAAAAACGGACTGGCACACAAGCATGCCGGCAGTTTGCATGCAGCCGATGCAAAAATGGCAATTGAAAATGCACGTGATGTATACACCCGACGTATGGAAGGCGTTAGCATTTGGGTGGTTCGCAGTTCCGATATTGTAGCATCATCGCCTGCCGATAAGGACTTTTTATATGAACCTGCGAATGACAAGGTTTATCGTCATCCAACCTTCTATGAAATACCGCCGGAAGTAGGGCATATGTGAGGTAGAATTTTTTCTGAGTGTTCTTATGGGTAATCAATCTTATAATACATATTTGCTTAGGTTGGCTGATGATGCGCTCATTTTGGGCCAGCGTTTGAGCGAGTGGTGTGGTCATGGGCCTATTTTGGAAGAAGATATAGCTCTTTCGAACATTGCTCTTGATTACGTTGGGCAGTCCACAAATCTTTACAAGCATCTGGCGACGTTGTCGAATGATGGTAGTGATGAAGACTCAATTGCTTTGACTCGGATGGAGTCGGAATATCTGAATGCATTGATGTTGGAGTTGCCCAATGGAGATTATGCAACTACCATCGCTCGTCAGTATTACTACAGTTCTTTCTACCTACTATTTCTCGAACAGCTTAAGACTAGTTCGGATTCTTTTCTCTCCGGTTTTGCGGAGAAGTCGATTAAGGAGGTGAAATACCACTTGCAGCACGCAACAGATTGGGTGCTTCGTTTGGGTGATGGAACACCCGAAAGTCATTCTCGTATGCAGCATGCCGTGAATAGCTTGTGGCCTTATCTCGGGGAGTTATTTGCCGACGACGAACTGGACGTTCAAGCGAAGGCAGAGGGTTGGGGAGTATGTCGTGTCGGTTTGAAAACGAGCTGGACTGATCGATTGAATGCTGTTTTTGCAGAAGCCGGTTTAACGGTTCCTTCTGAAGAGTGGTATCACAGCGGAGGTCGAAAAGGCCGCCATACAGAACATATGGGTTACTTGCTTGCCGAAATGCAGTTCTTGCAAAGGGCTTACCCGGGTGCCAAGTGGTGAAATGAATAATGCTCCGACAACACAAGAGATCTGGGCCTGGCTTTCCGAGGTCAGTGATCCGGAAATCCCCGTATTAAATGTGGTGGAATTAGGAATTGTCAGAGAAGTATCGATTGAAAATGATTTGGTGCATGTGGTAATTACGCCGACCTATAGTGGCTGTCCCGCTATGCGCACCATTGAGCAGGACATAGTCGAAGTGTTGGAAGAATTCGGTGTGAAAAATCACACGGTTACAACAGTGTTATCTCCCGCTTGGACTACCGACTGGATGACCGATGAGGCGCGCGAAAAGCTTCGCAACGAAGGTATTGCGCCTCCGCAAAAAGGAAGCGCCGACAAAGGTCTGTTAATGGGGCGTTTGAGAGATGTGAAATGCCCTCGCTGCGGTTCTACACAAACCAACATGTTGTCTCAATTTGGTTCTACGGCCTGCAAAGCATTGTATCGTTGCGATTCCTGCTTGGAGCCATTCGATTATTTCAAATGCATTTAACGCAAGAAGGCCCGTTCAGGGCCTTCTGCTAAAGTCAGGTTAGTTGAATTGTATTTTAATGTTGAACCATTAGTTGAATGGTTGAAGAGCTTTCCTCATTGTTGATTTTAACATAATAACAACCGGCTGCTAAGTCTTCGGTGGGAATCTGAAGTTGCTTGAATCCCTGGAATGTCTCAATTGTTTGCCCTGACAAGCTCAACAAAGTAGCTGTATAGGGTGAGTTCTCCGAGCTTTGGATATTGAAATAGTTTTCTGCCGGGTTCGGATACACGCTGAAAGTTTGTCCTTCGATATCATCAACACCAATGTAGTCGCATGGATCAACCTGAATGATTTGTTGAGCGACATTTACGCAACCTTGATTGTCAACGTAAGTGTATGTGATGTTCTGACCGCCTGTTCCTGGAAGGGCTGGGAAGAACATATCTCCTAGAACACCATCACCTGAAAAGGTCCCTCCTGCCGGCTCACCAACAAGTTGAAACGGAGGTTCAACCGTACATACACTGTCGTCTGCAACGAATAGCACGGTTGGGAAGTATTGAACCTCGATGGTTTCGGTGGCGGAAGAGCCTTCGCATCCGTTTTTATCCATCACTACGTATTGAAGTTCGTGTAAACCGCCTCCGGCAAGTTCCGGATCAAAAGTATTTCCTACTACTCCGTTACCGACGAAGTATCCACCGCTGGGTAAGCCCAACAAGTTTACCGGAGTGCCTGAAATGCAAACCGTACTTTGAGCAACAGCAATAGCTGCATCGGGTAATTCTATGAATTCAATCGTTATCATATCGCGGCTTGTACAACCGTTAGGTCCTTCTGCAGTTACGATGTAGGTTCGTGCTGTGTCGGCCACGATCATTTCCCCTTCCGTGTGGGCAGGGTCATTCCAGCTCAATTCTGCCTCGGTGTTGCAGACTGCTACTAATTCAACTTCTCCGGATCCGCAAAAAGTTGTTGGACCTGACGGCTCAATAGTTACCTCAGGAACTTCCAGAGTAGTCACATGCACATGATTCGACATACCCCAACATCCTTCGGTGTTGTAACCTTTCACGAAAACGATATCGCTTGTATCTACTGTCGTTAGAAGAAGAGTGTCCTCGTTCATCCATGTGTAATTACTCGCACCGCATGCTGTGAAAAGTGCCTCTGAACCATAGCAGAACGTTGTGTCGTCGATTGTGTGAATGACTACATCCGGGTTGTTGCAATCACTGATTCTTGCGTAAAAGGCGTCTGTGTTACCATAGTTGATTTCTTCACCAAACGCAGCTGAATTGGTATAGCCGGCAATCATGATTTTTCCGAAACGATCACTCGACATTCTGGTAAACCAATCGTTGGAAGTTCCACCGATGAAGGATCGCCATTTCAACTCCCCAGCTGATGAGTATTGAGCCATGAATGCATCAATACCCCCCGAGATTTGGCTTTGAAATGCTTCGAGAGTTGTCATATTCCCTGAATCTGTGGTGCCACCAACGTAGATATTACCGAATAGATCAACGTGTACGTCGTTGATTGCATCGATACCTGAGCCATTGACAAAGCTCGACCACAAGATTGTTCCAGTTGACGAGATGCTAACAACC
>JBILCQ010000150.1:0-5732 GCA_044353065.1 Flavobacteriales bacterium
CTTTCACTTCATGCTCTAAAGAGGATTCCAAGGGGTCTACCGGACCTGCAGGTCCTGCGGGACCCGCGGGTGACGATGCTGGTTTTGCAATTAACTCACTTACAATTCCAGCCGCTGATTGGGCTGCTGGCAACACTTATGTGGAGTACACTGTAGACTTCATCAACGCAGATTTTTACGAAACCGGTGTTGCAATTGCCTATATTCAAACCAATGACGGCTACTGGAACGCCATTCCATCGCAATGGCATACCATCACAGGATTCAGCTACTCGTTCAATGATACGGATGAAGATGGTGTTGGTGATTCCGGTGTGGTTGGTTTCGATGCTATAAATGGTGCTCCAACTACTGACCTCAATGCCCGTGTGGTTACCATGAATTCCCGCGACTACGAAGTTCTTGATAGCAATGGTCAAATCAACAACTACAATGAAGTCATGACTTATCTCTCAAAGAATTAATCTTTCTTGAGTTTAAAAAAAGACTGTCTGTTGAGACAGTCTTTTTTTCACCCCGCCCAATTCTCTCTGTCCAAACTTCTATACTGAATGGCCTCTGCCAAGTGCTGGCTTTCGATGCGCTCACAAGTCGATAAATCAGCAATCGTTCGGGCCACTTTCAGTATGCGATCGTAAGCGCGGGCACTCAACTTCAATCGTTCCATAGCGGTTGAAAGCAGTCGTTTACCAGGTTCATCTATCGCGCAGTGCTCCTTCAACCAGGCCGTGATTGGCGATGGATTGAATTTCGAAACCAAGTTCTATTCGCACAATTTCAACGATGCATTTGGCTAAAGATTGGAAACACATGGCGCTAGCTCAGTCGAAATCAAAATCGGTAAGATGGCGGAATTAACATACTCCAGAAGTAGATCTGTTTGATGGGTTGGGTTATGGCATTCGTACTTGAACAAAGAAGTGACTCTGACATTGAAATAAATTATTTTGGAAATACATGAAAGTTTCCAAATATTTGCCTCTTGAATATTATTGATTTATCCTCTAAACCTTAATTGAACATGGTAAAGAAGTCCTTACTCTTCTTGTTGAGCATTAGCAGTTTTTTTGTTTCGAGCATTAACGCCCAAAACCTTGGTCTGAAATGGGCAAAAGAATTTGACTCATTAAACGATCTATACCTTACGGATATAGAAAGCGATGCTCAAAGCAACATTTATATCATTGGACAATTTTCTGCACCAGTTGATATGGATCCGGGACCTGGGAATTTCACTCTCAACTCCTTGGGAGATGAAGATATTTTCGTAGCCAAATACACAAGTTCTGGAGCCTTTGTTTGGGCCAATTCATTTGGGGGTGCCGGCACTGATCTCGCAAATAGTATTGCGGTAAACGACGTTGGTGATGTCGCTCTTTTGTTTCAAACTGAAGGATATATTGACCTCAATCCAAATTCGCCCGGTACAGAGTTTACTTTTCCAAACGACGGCACTGTATTAGTTGCATTAAATTATAGTGGTGGCTATTACGCATCCAAGGTTTGGAATGGATCAACCAATTATCAGGACAACTCAAACCAAATTGTGGTTGACAATTCAGGGAATACATACATTTTCGACACTCCTGATTCGAAGCTTATCAAATATGATTACTTTTTCAATTTAGTTTGGCAAAAGAGCATTGATATCGTCGATGCACAATCGATTGTGTGCGACGATTTCGGGAACATTTATCTCGCAAGTTATATCACGGGTTCGGGTTATATGCTACCAGATAATTTTGAGGGATACTACACTGCGGCTGGGGATGATAGTGATATCTTAGTTAGTAAGTTCAGCACAGACGGAGCCTTACTCTGGCAAGGAGCGGTTGGTAGCATAAATCACGAAGATGATGCTCGTCTTGAAACGGATGGTCAATCTTCACTTTTCCTCAGTTATTCCGCAAATGGCCCCACGCAATCCGGTATTTTATCACCTGGCTCTTTAAATCCATATTATGGTTATTCTGATGTTGTTTTAAGCTGCTACAATCTATCTGGTGGCGAGTTGTGGACCAACGTGCTTCCATCAGAGTCTTCCACAGCACTTACCTATCAAGCGCAGACCAATGAGATTTTCATAGGAATATCCAATTTCCCCGGTGATGGGGGTCCAATTCCGGGGACTACATCCACCTCAGGGCCTATATATGGTTTCTCAGCAACCAATGGGGTTGTTACATCTTGGGGGGAACGATTTATGCGAAATCCCTTCAATGGTGGAACCCAAACATTTCATTACTCTCCATACCTGAAGGCACTTGAAAATGGCACCCTAATCGCTGGAGACAGGTGGTACTTGTCTCTTGATGTACAACCTGGTTACGCAAATAGTGATGACTTCTATTCCGAAGTCGGCTATAATGTATTTCTTGCTTCGTATGGTTTCTGTTCATCAACTAATAGCACTCTTAATGTAGAAGTCTGCTACGATGAGGTGTATTCTTTCAATGGTGAATCTCTCAATGCCGGTACTCACGAATTCTACTACGTAAATCAAGGTGGTTGTGACTCTGTTGTCACCGTTAATGTGAATGAACTGCCATACCCCCCGTTTGTGTCGCGTTACTTAGTCATTTGTGGATCAAGTTATGAATATGGCGGGTCTACGTATACTGCTTCAGGCGATTACTTGAATGAGTGGGTTAACGAAAATGGCTGTCTAGATTCAACTGTTTCCCTGGTTTTACAGTTTGTCACCGCCCCCTACTTAACAATCGTTCCCGCGGGTAGCAGCTATTATCTTTATGCCACAGGGGTAAACTGGAATGGCTCATACGTTTTCTATAACTGCGACAATAATGAAATTGTACAACAGGGATTAACAACCCTATTAATTACAGATATTCCGGGTAATTATCGCGTTGAATTCATCCCTAATAGCAATGATCCATGGAATGCTAATGGCTGCAGCGTAAGTTCAGAATGTGTATTTGTAGGATTATCGAATACCAATAATTTAGAACATAATGACCTCAGGGTCTACCCTAATCCAATTAGCCGGCATGGAAGTTTAACGATCGACAAGCCAAACAATAATTTTCGTTTAGTTACAATTTCAGACCTCGCCGGTCGCATAGTTTACTCCTCGAATAAATTCACTCCAATTCTTCCGTTATCCTCCATTGATTTGCGCCCAGGACTCTATGAGTTGAATCTAATTTCAGACAAGGAACAACACCGTGTGCCTTTAATAATTGAATAGTATCAATTGCATTACTACTCTGATGGTTGAATACCAAACCAAAGACTGTCTCAGCTATTGAGACAGTCTCCTTTCATTCGCATAGCTATCTAAAAATAAAATCGTAACTTGATTATTAAGAGGTTTTCTTCACCTAATGAGGCCGTTTATTCACCCCGCCCAATTCTCTCTGTCCAAACTTCTATACTGAATGGCCTCAGCCAAGTGCTGACTTTCGATGCGTTCGCTGCATGATAAATCAGCAATCGTTCGGGCGACCTTTAAGATTCGGTCATAGGCGCGGGCACTTAGTTTCAGTCGTTCCATGGCGGTTGAAAGCAGTCGTTTACCAGGTTCATCTATCGTGCAATGCTCCTTGAGCCACTTGCTGTCCATCTGCGCATTGCAGTTCATGCCCGCGCGACTTTCGAAGCGCTTCTGCTGAATCTTGCGCGCGTCAATAACACGCTCTCGAACGCGCTCACTCGAATCGCCTCCCGCTCGACCACTCAGCTCATTAAAACTCACAGGCGTCACCTCAATGTGAATGTCGATGCGATCGAGCAACGGTCCGCTTACTTTATTCAAATACTTCTGCACTACTCCGGGTCCACACACACAGTCTTTTTCCGGATGATTGTAGTAGCCACAGGGACAAGGATTCATGCTTGCAACTAGCATGAAACTCGCCGGATATTCTATCGAAAACTTGCTGCGCGAAATCGTAATGTTTCGGTCTTCTAATGGTTGCCGCATCACCTCAAGCACTGTTCGCTTAAACTCTGGCAACTCATCCAAAAACAAGACACCGTTGTGCGCCAGCGATATTTCGCCCGGTTGCGGAAAACTTCCTCCACCCACCAAAGCAACATCGCTAATCGTATGATGCGGCGCGCGAAAAGGCCGATGCTGAATGAGACCTCCGCTCTGTTTCAAACGGCCTGCAACACTGTGAATTTTGGTTGTCTCCAGCGCCTCCTCCAATGATAGCGGCGGCAGAATGGTCGAAAGCCGTTTGGCCAACATGGTTTTTCCCGCACCTGGCGGACCAATCAGAATAACGTTATGTCCTCCTGCCGCTGCAATTTCAAATGCTCGCTTGATGTTCTCCTGGCCTTTTACATCGAGAAAGTCAACACTACTCTCAAGTTGTTGCTTCGAAAATTCTTCCCGCGCATCGACTACCACTCGTTGCAATGATTGAGCGCCACTAAAAAACCCAATGACTTCACTTATATGATTCACTCCGTAAACTTCAAACCCTTCCACAATTCCCGCCTCTTCAGCATTTACCGCAGGTAAAATAATTCCTTTGAAGCCTTCCTTTTGTGCTTGAATAGCTATCGGCAGCGAACCGCGAATGGGTCTTAAGCTTCCATCCAAACTCAACTCTCCCATCAGAATATACTGCTCAAGTAGATCGGAAGAAAAGGCGCCTGTTGCCGCAAGTAAACCCACCGCCAACGGCAAATCATAGGCGGTTCCTTCTTTACGCAAATCAGCTGGAGCCATGTTAATCGTGATGTTGCGAATAGGCAGCTCATATCCGCTGTTCGAGAGCGCAGCGCGTATGCGTTGTTGCGCCTCTTTGATGGCGCTGTCGGGTAATCCGACAATGGCCAATTGTGCACCTCTATCCACATTCACCTCAATGGTGATAGTCGCTGCGTTTACGCCAAACACAGCACTGCCATACGTTTTGATTAGCATAGCCTGATTGTTATTAGTAAGAAAAAGATTGCCGAAACGACAACGCTCACCGCGCGTTAGTTGTCTTGATGTCGCTCGATATAGTCGATCAATGCGTGTATCACCTTGATGTGAACTTCCTGCACACGATCGGCGTATTCCATCCACGGCACGCGCACCTCGACATCGCAACAGCCGGCCAATACGCCGCCGTCTTTGCCCGTGAGTGCCACCACCATGATGCCCTTGGATTGTGCCATGCGAGCGGCTTCCACAACATTCGCCGAATTTCCGCTGGTTGAAATAGCGAGCAACACATCGCCCGGCCGACCAACTCCTTCTACAAAACGCGAAAACACAAATTGGTATCCGTAATCATTGCCGACACAACTCATGTGCGATGGGTCGCTTATACTGATGGCAGCGATAGGCGATCGATTATCGCGATAGCGTCCCGTAAGCTCTTCGGCGAAATGCATCGCGTCGCACATACTGCCACCATTTCCGCACGATATAATCTTATTTCCCGCATGAACGGCTTTGCTCATGGCCGCTCCAGCGCGTTCAACAGACTGCAAAAAAAGCTCATCGTTCATCACTTGTTCCAACAGACGATGTGCTTGCTCAAAATGGTGGCGTATTGAATTCATGAAGCGAAAGTACTATGACCCGACAGCGCATCCCTATTCCCCTAAGGAATAAGTTATTGTCTATATATTCGACGAAAAATACTGCATGCGCGATTTCTACTCTTCTTTATACACCCTGTTGCTGAAAGCATTGATGTTTTGTGGTCTTTTAGTCTCTAACCATAACGTAATTGCTCAATGTGCCGAGTGCACGCCCGACTCCTCGT
>JBILCQ010000009.1:0-18733 GCA_044353065.1 Flavobacteriales bacterium
AATGTAATCGATATAAGTACTTTCGGATGGCATCAGGCGCATCGGCCGATTGACAATCGACAGCGGAGCCACGACTTTCGCACACCCCAATGACGGCTACTTTCATGCCTTCGAGCTCCTCCATATCTCCTTCAAAAAAATGGACATGCTTCTCTACGTGAGATGGTAAAAGAGGAGACGAGAGGCCGCCACGAAATTCACTTCGCGTCAAGAAAACCGAAATATCCATGGTGCGAAAATGCAGCATGAGAATCACCGGTAGCAATTACATTGCGGGTGTTCTGAACGTCCTAATGTTGAAACCGCACTTTACTTCTTCGCTGATTTTTTTGCGGCCGCCTTTTTCGCAGGGGCTTTCTTGGAAGGGGCCTTTTTAGCAGGCGCTTTTTTCGAAGCTGCCGGCTTTCTGGAAGCGGCCTTCTTTCGCGCCGTAGGATTGGCTTCCTGTTCTGCTATTGCTGCAAGTACTTCGGGTAAGCCGATTGTTTTGGCATCGGTACCCTTCGGAAGTTTAAAATTGTCCTTATCTCGCTTGATATAAGGACCGAATCGACCCTGAACAATCTGAATTTCCGGACGATCGTCAAACTTCTGAATAAGGGCTGCATTCACCCCATTGATTTTATCCTCGATCAGCTTCACGGCGCGATCAATTTCAATGGTAAACGGATCGTCACCTTCCTTCACACGGAGTGATGCGTAGAGACTTCCCCACTTCACAAATGGACCAAAACGACCAATAGCTGCACTAACGGGCAGTCCCTGATATTCGCCAACGAATCGTGGCAAATCAAAAAGCTTCAAGGCCTCTTCCAGTGTAATCGTTCCAATGCTTTGACCTGCGCGGAGAGAAGCGAACTTCTTGTCCTCATCTTCGCTGCCACCAAGCTGAACCACCGGGCCGAAACGTGCAATGCGAGCGATTACCGGTTTGCCTGACTTTGGATCTGTACCTATCTCTCTTTCTCCGGATTGACGTGACGCGTTCTCGATGGTATGAGCAACGTTCTCGTGAAAAGGCAGATAAAACTTCTTCATCATTTCCTGCCAAGGAAGCTTGCCCTCAGCGATTTCATCAAACTCCTGCTCCACATTGGCAGTGAAGGCAAAATCCAAAATTGTTGGAAACTGATCCACCAGAAAATCATTCACCACCATTCCGATGTCGGTTGGAAATAGTTTCGATTTCTCAGCGCCTGTGAACTCGTTGCTCATCGAGGAGGAAATGCTTCCGTTCTTCAACACAAGTAACTCGAAACCGCGGGGTGTACCTTCCTTATCCTTCTTCTCGATGTACTCACGTTGCTGGATGGTTGAAATGGTTGGAGCATAGGTTGATGGTCTTCCTATTCCCAATTCCTCCAAACGCTTTACAAGCGACGCCTCCGAATATCGTGACGGTTTTTGTGTGAAGCGCTGTGTGGCAGTTATATCCATCAATGACAACACCTGACCAACACTCAGCGGAGGTAACATTCCACTTCCACCCTCTTCATTGTCTTCATCGTCCGTGCCCTCCGCATAGACTTTCAAAAACCCGTCAAATTTTACCACTTCTCCTTTGGCGAGTAATACATCCTCCATAGTGCTGATGCCCACCGTAGCGGTGGTCTTCTCGAGCTCTGCATCAGCCATTTGTGATGCTAACGTGCGCTTCCAAATAAGCTCGTATAGTCGTTGCTCATCGCGCTCGCCTTCAATTTGATGAGCGCTCATCTCTGTTGGGCGAATGGCTTCGTGCGCCTCTTGAGCACCCTTGTTCTTATTGGTATACTGCCGTGTTTTCGAGTAGCGTTCGCCGTAAGAGCGCGTGATCTCGTTCTTGGCAGCATCGAGTGCGAAGTCAGAGAGGTTCACACTGTCCGTTCTCATGTAGGTGATTTTTCCACTTTCGTACAAACGCTGAGCGACCACCATGGTGCGCGAAACACTGAAGCCCAACTTTCGACTGGCCTCCTGCTGGAGCGTAGAAGTTGTAAATGGCGCTGCGGGAGTGCGTTTCGCGGGCTTCGTATCCATCTGCGTTATGCTGAAAGAAGCACCGTTGGCCTTTTGTAAAAACGCATTGGCCTCCGCACTGTCCTTCAACTTGCGACTTAAATCGGCCTTTAGAGTGGCCGAGCCTAAATCGAAACTTCCTCGAACATTATAGAATGATGACGCTGCAAACTTTTCTATTTCACGTTCCCGTTCCACGATGATGCGAACCGCAACACTTTGTACACGTCCTGCACTCAACCCCCCTTTGACTTTTTTCCATAACACAGGTGAAAGCTCGAAACCGACCAAGCGATCGAGAATGCGACGCGCTTGCTGGGCATTAACCAAATCGACATCAATGGTGCGAGGCTTGGCGATCGCATCCTGTATTGCCTTCTTCGTAATTTCATGAAAAACAATACGCTTAGTTTGTTTCACATCTAATCCCAATGCTTCCGCCAAGTGCCAGGAAATGGCCTCCCCTTCGCGGTCCTCATCCGTTGCCAACCAAACATCATCGGCCTTTGACGCGAGCTTTTTCAACTCTCTAATAACATCTTCTTTATCGGGAGATATTATGTAAACCGGGTTAAAACCCTTCTCGATATCGATGGCTACATCGTTCTTAGGTAAGTCGCGCACGTGACCATAACTGCTCTTAACAATGAAATCCTTCCCGAGATATCCTTCGATGGTCTTTGCCTTAGCAGGCGACTCAACTATAACGAGGTTTTTGCTCATACTTCACAGTGTTTTTTAGACTTCATTTCGTTCGTTTCCGATTCTACTCCGAAGTAATTTGAAAGCGGCAAATGTATGCGATGAAAAAACTGCCGAACCAAATCGTTCTAAAATCGCTATCTTCGCGCACCTTTTAAAACACTGATTTTCAAAACAGCCATACACTGTGGAAGAAAAAACAATCGACGAAACCCGACAGGGTGAATACCTCATGCTGGATGCAGAGGTCAATTCAAACAAGAAACAGCGCAAACTCTTACTCGAGAGTTATGGTTGTCAGATGAATTTTTCGGACAGCGAAATTGTAGCCAGTATCCTGGCCAAAGAAGGCTTCAGCACCACTCGTGACCCGGAAGAGGCCGATGTAGTATTGCTGAACACCTGCGCGATTCGAGACAATGCCGAACAGCGCATTCGCGGCCGTCTGGACTTTCTGCGTTCCGTAAAAAAGCGCAAGCCCGATATGCAAATCGGAGTTTTGGGCTGTATGGCTGAACGTCTGCGCGAAAAATTGCTCGATGAAGAGAAACTCGTCGATATGGTCGTTGGACCCGATGCCTACCGTGATCTCCCAAACTTGATTGATAAGGTTGATGAAGGGCAAAAAGCAGTAAACGTGCTTTTAAGCCGTGAAGAAACCTATGCTGAGATTACTCCTGTTCGACTGAATAGCAACGGCATTACTGCTTTCATTTCGATTATGCGAGGATGCGACAACATGTGCTCCTTCTGCGTAGTTCCTTTCACGCGTGGACGTGAGCGCAGCCGAGACCCGCAAACGATTGTAAGCGAAGCGCGCGACCTCTTCAACCAAGGATATCGTGAGGTTACCTTGCTCGGTCAGAATGTAGACTCGTACAAGTGGAACATCAATAACAAAGGCGAAATTCTCGATAGCACTAAACCAACTGTAAACTTTGCGCAATTGCTCGAAATGGTTGCGCTGGTGCATCCCGATTTGCGAATTCGTTATTCTACCTCACACCCGAAAGACATGACCGATGAGGTATTACATGTAATGGCGAAATACGAGAACATTTGCAAATACATTCACCTGCCGGTTCAAAGCGGCAATAGCGATGTGCTCAAGCGGATGAATCGCGGATACACCCGTGAATGGTACCTTGAACGTATCGATGCCATTCGCCGCATCATGCCCGATTGTGCCATCAGCACCGATGTAATCACCGGATTCTGCGGAGAGACTGAACTTGAACACCAGGATACCCTTTCGCTCATGGGGCTCGTTCGTTATGAAATGGCTTTCATGTTCAAGTATTCTGAGCGCCCAAAAACCCTGGCGGAAAGGAAGTTTGAGGATGATGTTGAAGAGGAAGTTAAGGGCAGACGCCTGCAAGAGGTGATTGCACTTCAAATGCAGGGGGCCGCCGAGCGCACGAAACAACACGTTGGCAAAATGCAACGAGTGCTTGTCGAGGGTACCAGCAAAAAATCGGACGAGCATTTACAAGGTCGCAACTCACAAAACATCGTGGTGGTTTTCCCGAAAACGATGGAATGTGCGCCAGGCGATTATGCCGATGTGATGACCAACGATTGTACGTCGGTAACACTCATCGGCGAACTGATAAATGTCTATCCCAGAACCAACGAACAAGTCAAATCTTTGTAAGCATCCATGGACATCAGGGCTGTAAAGCAACGATTCGAAATAATAGGTAACAGCGCCATGCTCAATCGGGCGCTTGATATTGCCGTGCAGGTAGCACCTACCAACATGTCAGTATTGATTAATGGTGAAAGTGGAACCGGAAAGGAAAACATCCCAAAAATCATTCACGCATACAGCGCTCGCAAACACGCCCCTTACATCGCTGTGAATTGCGGAGCAATACCGGAGGGCACTATAGACAGTGAACTGTTTGGTCACGAAAAGGGATCATTTACAGGTGCAACAGAAGCGCGGAAAGGGTATTTTGAAGAAGCAAACGGAGGAACTATTTTTTTGGATGAAGTTGCCGAGCTTCCTTTACAAACGCAGGTTCGCCTGCTGCGTGTGCTTGAAACCGGCGAATACATTCGAGTGGGTTCTTCGAAAGTTCAGAAAACGAATGTTCGTGTTGTCGCCGCTACCAACGTTGATTTCAGCGAGGCCATCCGCAAGGGAAAATTCAGAGAAGATTTGTACTATCGACTGAATCAGGTGCCTGTTTTTCTGCCTCCACTTCGCGAGCGAAAGGAAGACATCGCTCTACTTTTCGCAAAGTTCACAACCGACTTTGCCGAACGTTACAAAATGCCTGTGCTTGAGCTAATGCCCGATGCGAAAGATATGCTCATTCATTACTCATGGCCTGGCAATATCCGACAACTGAAAAATATCACCGAACAAATCAATGTGCTCGAGCAAGACCGCTTGATTACAGCGCAAACACTGGCGTATTATCTGCCGCATGAAGACTTCGGAAACCGCGGAATGGTGGTCTCAGGCAGCGCTTCGTCACAAAACAATTTCTCAGAACGCGAAATTCTATACAAGGTCCTTTTCGACATGAAAAATGACCTGAACGATTTAAAAAAGCTTGTTGGCGGTCTCATGCAATCAGGCGTTGACTTTGCTCATGACGCTGGAAATGCCGAGCTTATACAGCGCGTATTTTCCGCCGACCACACCCCGGTCGTAAATGCTCAAAACACGCCTGCAACCGGAGTCATACGTCTGCCTCAGGCATCAGAACCGATTATTGAAGTTGAGGAAACGCTTTCGCTGCAAAACTCAGAACGTGAACTCATAGAAAAAGCCTTGAAAAAGCACAGGAATAAGCGTAAATATGCAGCTGAAGAATTGGGGATTTCTGAGCGCACACTTTACCGTAAAATCAAAGAATACAACCTAACCTGACCATGAGAGGGTTTATAGTTATAGCTGTTTGTCTGTCCACTTTGCTATCGGGCTGTGGCATTTACTCATTCACAGGAGGACAATTCAGTGGAGCGAAGACATTTTCTGTCGAATACTTCAAGCCGCAGACAGCAATGGCAACGCCGCTCTATGCACAACGCTTTACGGAATCTCTCAAGGACTTGCTCTTAGCCCAAAGCCCGCTAAAATTGTCTGAGAGAAAGGGTGAATTGACGTTTGCCGGAACCATTGTGGATTACCGAACAGCTCCCGTAGCTGTTCAATCAGGCGCAGCCGAAACTGCTTCACTCAATCGACTTACAATCACTGTCAAGGTGAAATACGAGAACACACTTGAACCGGACTTGAGTTTTGAAAAAACATTCTCGAAGTTTGCTGATTATGATGCCAACCAAGATTTGTTTTCGATTGAAGAAGGGTTGTGGTCACTGATTAACGAACAATTAACGCAAGAAATTTATAACGCCAGTGTAGGTAACTGGTAATAGCCATGCGCAAGGATCATCTTCATAATGCACTGATGCATCCGGAAAATCTTTCCGATGAGCAGCTTATGGAGTTACGCGACACCGTGGCCCGATTTCCCTTTTTTGGAGCGGCACAAATCGCCCTGACGCAGGCTTTAAAAGCTCGGGATGATATTCAATTTACGGATCAACTGGCCCAAGCAGGCATTTACACCGGACAACGTGCCATGCTTTATCGGCGACTTAAGGATATCAACTCACCAAGTGCTTCACGTGTTCAAGTGCCCGAGCGAGAATCATCCAAAGAATCAAGTTTGGCAGCACAGATTCTGGACAATGAAGAAGCCGTCGCTTCAAATCAACCTATTGAAACTCCGCTAACCCATGAAATTGCAACGGAGACTGTCATCGTACCGGAGCCAAGTGTAATCATTGCCGTTACGGAAATCAGTGAAATCATAGACACTGAAAAGGTTGAAGAAACCGCGTCAGTGAAAATCACTGACCTCGATCCATTAGAAGCTCAGCTGTTGGTGAGTGCTGTGAATACATCCATTGAAATGGAAGTGCAACCCGAGCAAGTGACAGTTGAAGATGAACAGGAAGCGAGGCCCGCTTTGGAGCCCGACGACGAAAACTCATACGCTGCCCTCATTTATCGCAGAGCTCAGCGCATGCAACAATCTCCCGACGAACAACTTGAAGATGTTGTAAACTCAACCGATGATGAAGATCTACCCGCATTTCAAGCCACGCCGCTTTCGCATGGCATTCAGCGAATACGAACTTTCGATGCAAACCGTCAACAACGCGATTTAATTGACAAATTCATACACAGCAGCCCTCAAATAGCGCGGGGTAAATCGGGTGATTACCCAACGGGGAACTTAGCGAAAGAAAGTCTGGAGGAAGATTTCAGTATGGTTACGGAAACCATGGCGGTTCTGTTTGCCAAACAAGGTAAGTTTGACAAGGCACGCAAAGCTTTCCGTAAATTGATGGAACAACATCCCGAAAAAAGTATTTACTTTGCAGCCCAATTAAAAAATTTAGAACACTTTAAAAAGTAATATCATGGCATCGTTCATCGTCATTCTAATTGTAATTATTGCATTACTGCTGGCACTGGTGGTGTTGGTACAAAACCCAAAGGGCGGTGGATTAGCAGTAGGTTTTCAGGGAGCCACACAGGTTGGCGGTGTTCAACGCACAGCCGATTTTCTGGAAAAAGCCACTTGGTACTTAGGTATCGCTCTTTTTGTATTATGCCTGATTTCTGCTCGCTGGTTCACCTCATCAACCATTAGCGAGGGAGGAACTGAGCCTGCAGCTACTGAGCAAACCACTGAGCAACCGGCTGAACAAACTCCGGCTGAAGGCCAGTAATCGATAAAGCATTCTCTTTCGAAAATGTCAGTGTGTCGCTATACACTGACATTTTTTTTGTCTTTAACTGACAAAATTTTCCATACCGGGCGTTGGCACAAAAGGTGACAACGGCGCAAACGCGAATCAAAAAAATCAATTAACCGATTAAATAATTTCATTATGTCAGTCAACGTAAAACCCCTTGCAGACCGCGTGCTCGTTGAAGCCAGCCCTGCAGAAACAACAACCGCCAGCGGCATCATCATTCCCGACACCGCGAAAGAAAAACCACAGCGTGGAAAAGTTGTAGCGGTAGGTGCCGGCAAGAAAGATGAGCCCATGACCGTAAAAGCCGGTGATACTGTTTTATACGGCAAATACTCAGGCACTGAAATAACCGTAGATGGCAAAGAGTATCTCATCATGCGAGAAGCCGATATCTACGCAATCGTTTAACATTCATAAAGTCAACAATCATTCGAAAAAAAGAATAAACCATGGCAAAAGAAATAACCTTTAATACACAGGCGCGCGAAAAGCTGAAAGCCGGTGTAGACGCGTTGGCCAACGCAGTGAAAGTAACCCTTGGCCCGAAAGGACGCAATGTCGTTATCGATAAAAAATTCGGTGCACCTCACATCACCAAAGACGGAGTATCGGTTGCAAAAGAAATTGAATTGAAAGACCCCATTGAAAACATGGGAGCTCAAATGTTGAAAGAAGTAGCCAGCAAAACAGCTGATATCGCCGGTGATGGTACAACTACCGCCACTGTGTTGGCTCAAGCCATTGTGACCGCCGGTTTAAAAAACGTGGCCAGCGGCGCAAACCCCATGGACCTGAAGCGCGGTATCGACAAAGCAGTTGAGGCCGTAGTTGCTGATCTCAAAAAGATTTCGCGTACAGTAGGCAGCGACAACGACAAAATCAAGCAAGTTGGTTCTATCTCAGCCAACAACGACGAAGCAATCGGAACTCTCATCGCCGACGCTATGGCGAAAGTGGGCACCGAGGGTGTTATCACTGTTGAAGAAGCGAAAGGAACAGAAACTGAAGTGAAGACGGTAGAAGGTATGCAGTTCGATCGCGGTTACTTGTCGCCCTACTTCGTTACCAACGCCGAGAACATGGAGGCTGATTTGGATAACGCATTCATCCTTATCTATGATAAGAAAGTGAGCACGATGAAGGAACTTCTTCCAGTGCTTGAAAAAACAGCTCAAACCGGACGTCCATTGCTCATCATAGCAGAAGATGTGGACGGTGAAGCACTTGCCACGCTGGTTGTAAACAAAATTCGCGGTGCACTGAAAGTAGCAGCTGTGAAAGCACCGGGCTTCGGCGATCGTCGCAAGGCCATGCTCCAAGACATTGCGATTCTCACAGGTGGACAAGTTATCAGCGAAGAAACCGGATTGAAGCTCGAGAACGCTACACTGGAAGATTTGGGTCGCGCAGAAAAGATCACCGTCGACAAAGACAATACAACCATCATAAACGGAACAGGAAGCAAAGAAGCAATTCAGGCGCGTATTGGTGAAATCAAGGCGCAAATCGACAAGACTACTTCTGATTACGATCGTGAGAAGTTGCAAGAGCGTTTGGCTAAACTAGCCGGTGGCGTTGCTGTTCTATACATCGGTGCTGCTACCGAAGTTGAAATGAAAGAAAAGAAAGACCGCGTTGACGATGCATTGCACGCTACACGCGCTGCTGTAGAAGAAGGCATTGTTCCCGGTGGTGGCGTTGCGCTCATTCGCGCATCGAAAGCGCTCGAGAAAATGAAGGGCGCCAATGACGATGAGCAGACAGGTATTGCCATTGTGGTGCGCGCCATTGAAGAGCCACTTCGCCAGATTGTTGCCAATGCAGGCGGCGAAGGTGCTGTTGTGGTAAACAAAGTTCGTGGTGGAAAAGACGACTACGGATACAATGCACGCAAAGAGACCTACGAAAACCTCATCGAAGCGGGTGTAATCGATCCGACGAAAGTGGTTCGTGTGGCACTTGAGAACGCAGCTTCTATCGCCGGTATGTTGCTCACCACGGAGTGCGTAATCAGCGACATCAAAGAAGACGCTCCAGCCATGCCGGCTATGCCAGGCGGCGGAATGGGTGGAATGATGTAATCTTCCTACTCAGATATGAATTGAAAAGGGTCGTCGGATGGCGGCCCTTTTTGTTGCCCGTTTTCCAGGTATTCAAGGATATTTCCTATTTGGAATAACATTGAGCGAACTGCGGAGAAGGAATTACATGCATTGAATTCTTACTATTGTTCCGCATCGATAATGATATAAAATAAAATACTGTCCGCTATTTTTGCCTCTCCTACAAAACCAAACCAGCCGTTGTCATGAAGTCTAGTGCATTAATCTTAGCAGCAACTTTTTCTTTCCTGTATTCGCATGCCCAAAGCACGTTCGGTTGCACGGATCCTACTGCCTGCAATTTCAAACCGAATGCAACGATAGACGATGGCCTATGCTCGTTTGCTGGAACACCGTGCGACGATGAAAACCCGTTAACACGATACGATCGAATGGATTCCGACTGTCAATGTGCAGGATTCATGATACAGACTGATTGTGCTGATGAAATTTTCATTTCGGAATACGTAGAGGGATCCAATAATAATAAAGCTATTGAGCTTTACAACCCAACCTCGCAGGCGGTTTTGCTCGATGGAGTCTATTCCATGGGACGCGATCGCGATGGAGCGGGAAATCCTATGCTGATGAATATTACAGGGACCATCGAGCCCCTCGGTGTGCGGGTTTTTGCGTTGGATAAACGTGACCCGAACGGCACCGGCGTTAATTCGCCTATTTCTCCTTTACTTGAAGCCGTAGCGGACACTTTCCTTAATCCCATTTATATTCAATCCAATTCACCCATGTGGTACAATGGCGACGACGCATTTGTACTCGTTAAAAATGGCAATCAAATAATTGACATAATTGGTAAAATCGGTGAAGACCCGGGCGGCGGTTGGTGGCAGCCGGGTGACCCAGCTACACGATGGTGGACTACTGACAACACTATGATTAGAAAGCCCGATGTTTTGAGCGGTGTTACTACAAATCCGGATGTCTTTGACCCGTCTCTTGAGTGGGATACCCTTATGGCTGACGATTTCTCACACCTTGGATGGCATGAAATCAATTGCACGCCTTTCATTGCAGGCTGCTTGAATTCAAATGCATGTAATTTCAATTCAAGTGCTTCGGTAGATGACGGATCTTGTTTCTACGTTGGTGACGCCTGTAACGACAATGATTCTGCAACTTCTGATGACGTAATACAATCCGATTGTAATTGCGCAGGCTCCCCCATTGATCCAGGCTGCTTGGGCTTCAATGTCGGCTTTACCCTTACCAATCCTACCTGCGCCGATAGTTATGATGGATCTATAGATCTCAATATTACCGGCACAACATCTCCATTCTCGATTCAATGGAGCTCAGGATTGACAAGCAGTAACCTGTCGGGTTTACCCGGTGGGGATTACTACGTAATGATTACAGACGCTCAAGGATGCTCAGAAACGCTAAGTTTCAATCTCCCTTCGCCAAGCGCACTCGATGCTTTTTTCTACGTTTCTAACGTAAGTTGTTTCGAAGGGAGCGATGGATATGCAGAGGTAATTGTTGTCGGTGGTAATGAACCATTTTCATATAGCTGGAGTAATGGAACAACAGGCACTCCCGCTATCGGAAATTTGGTTGCAGGAACTTATACCTGCCTAGTAACCGATAGCAACGGATGTGTTCTATCCACAATAGTAACTATTGAAGGACCGCAGGGAGCAACCCCCGAAATAATTGGATTAAACGTATTTCAACCTTTCAGCGTTCAAACGTACTCAGTCAGCCAACTCTCGAATGTAACCTATCAATGGTCGGTGACAGGCGGAAACATTTTACAAGGCCAGGGTTCCAATTTCATCCAAGTTCAATGGGCGAACAATTCCATTGGCACCATCAATTTGGTAATTACCGCATCCAACGGTTGCCAAACCATGCTAGACTTCGTCGTTGAAAGTGCCCTAGAAGTGAATGAAAACGGCAACTCTTTCATACAGTGGAGCGCATTTCCGAACCCTGCTTCCGATATGGTCACGATTCAACTTACAGGTACAACCAAACCGATTGATTATCGCTTACTGGACGCAACCGGAAGAATTATCACACGCGGTCAGATTAACGAAGGACTCAATAACCTATCCATCTCCCACTTGTCATCCGGTATTTATACGATCGAATTACAACCTGCCTTTTCCACTTTGCACAGGCAGCAATTAATTGTAGAGTAGCCAACGTTTGCCATTGTTCATTGGATTGGGATATTGCTGATGCTTATCAGCGATTGCGACAATGTGCTAACTACTTTGCCGGCATCATTTCGTTTGAGAGGCAATGACCAAGGACACCAAACTTCTGATTGTAATTCCCGCCGTTATCGCGATTTTATATATAGGTCGCAGCGTACTAATTCCCCTCAGTTTTGCGCTGATCATTGCCTGCATTCTCTACCCCGTTTGCCATTGGCTGGAGTTACGCAAATTCTCACCGGTGGCGGCTATTGCTACCAGCTTATCTGCACTTGTTGTTGGCGCAGGCGCATTGCTGTCACTACTCATTTGGCAAATTGCAGGTTTTGCTTCTGAGTGGAGTAAACTTCAAATCAAGCTAAGTGATGCATGGCTGCAGCTCTCTGGTTGGCTTGCCGACAGCGCTCACATCACCCTTGAAGAGCAGCAAAGTTGGCTAAGTTCCATGCAGTCGAACTATGGCAATGAAGTGCTGCCTTTCATTACAACCACTGCAGGAAATCTATCCATCCTGGTTGTGTTACTGATACTCATTCCCATCATGGCTGCACTCATCCTTTACGAACGCAAGCGCCTAGTGGATGTATTACATGCATTACTGCCATCCATTCCGCTAATCGATTTGAGAGCAATTCTCAACGACACCATTACCGCCTATTATCAATTCATCAAAGGAATGTTGGTCGTGTATGCGTGCGTGGGTGTTTTGAATAGCGTAGGACTCTTATTGTTGGGTGTGCCACACGCAATCCTATTCGGTTTCATCGCAGCTGTTCTAACGTTCATTCCTTACGTTGGAATCATGATTGGGGCATCGCTTCCGATTGTCGTAAGTTGGATAACGTTTGACTCGATTTATTATCCGATGGGGGTTGTTGCCATTTTTACATTCGTTCAATACCTCGAAGCAAACGTCATTTTTCCTTGGGCTGTGAGCAGCAAGCTCAATTTGAATACGCTCATGACCATTATCGCCATACTCGTCGGAGGGGCGCTTTGGGGATCATCGGGAATGATTCTATTTGTGCCATTTCTGGGAATACTAAAACTCATTGCTGATCGTATGCCCGGATGGGAAACCATTTCGCTCCTTCTAAGTGGTAGCCAAAAACAAACTTCAAAAAATCCTATTCTCCCTGCTTCGGAGACTTTGCGTGACGAGAAATAAAGTCATTGATTTTTCCGATTAACGCATCGGTCCATTCGTGCACTTTTTCAGAAACCTGATTCTCGGCTTTCAATAACATTCGCTGCAACAAGAGACTCAAGCCGAAAACAAAACCGTTATTCACAAACATCGATTTCGAAACTTGCACGCCGGTAATTGAGCTCACGGTATTCATCAGCAAATTCATCGGTTTCCATTGTTCGCGTAGAGAAGCAATATCGCGTCTAATCAAATTCTCCTGTTCATTCGCCACGCCACGCAGACGCGCAATCTCAGCGCGCAACTCCTCTATGTTCGAAATCTTATCCATGATTCTTCTCGTTATAAATGTTCTTCACCATTGCATTCATTAATGGATTCTTCAAAATTGATTTTCGGAAAATGACCAGCAGTATTCCAAGAATAAAATAACCAGTGCCAACCACCCAATACCCCATGAGTGGATCATTCATTTCGTGCGCAATCCACGCTGCTACTCCCAGGCTTATAAAGAATGTGGCCATGGAAAAAAAGGCAAACAGAACATAGGCCATCACAAGCGTGGACGTAAACACAACGACCTTTTCTGTGACCACGTGTTGGGTAAGTTGCTGCCGTGTTTTCAGATAATCTTCGGCGTGTGTGATGATTTGGTCCAACGATGATTCCTGTCCTTCCATTTTATAAGCGAGCTTAGTTTAGTGTAAGCAAGATGTTGCCTTTAAAGCTATGATTCGTTGATTTTCGTCAGCGATAACCCTTCCTATTGCTGATTGGTCACATGGCTTATTGATTACTTTTGGACGACATAAATCAAGCATATGAATCTTACAGAACGCATCAACAACGATATCAAAGAGGCCATGAAGGCCGGCGAAAAAGACAAACTCATGGCGCTGCGCGACATTAAGAGCAAACTCTTGCTGGAAATGACGAAAGACGGAAGCGGCGAAGTAGATGACGCACGCGGCATTGCCATTCTCAACAAGCTGTACAAGCAACGCATGGAGTCGATCGATATCTACAAGAGTCAAGGCCGAGCTGACCTAATTGAAGAAGAGACCAAGCAAGCACAAGTGATTGCGGCCTATTTACCGGAGCAACTTTCAGGAGAAAAACTCGAAGCAGAAATTCAAGCAATCATCTCATCGGTAGGTGCCTCAGGTCCCGGCGATTTAGGTAAGGTAATGGGAATTGCTTCCAAGAGTCTTGCAGGCAAAGCTGATGGCAAGGCCATTTCTGAAGTAGTAAAGAAACTTCTCACGCAGGGATAATTCTTTTACGGAGTGAAGAAGGAACGAAAACTGACGGTCATCGGAAGACACGTTCGTGTGTCGTTTCCGGATTTGGGTTTTACGCAGGTAGATGCAAAAGTCGATACCGGAGCATTTCGCACCGTGCTGCATTGTGAAAGCTGCGAAGAGATTGACACGCCTAACGGAAAACAACTCGTTGCTGATTTCAAATTAGAAGGCGACGAAGTGAAGCGCTATTTCTTCACCGAATACTTTTCAAAGGAATTCAAGAGTTCATTTGGCGAGAAGGAAAAACGCTTCTGCATTCAAACCACCCTTCAAATCGGCAAAAAGAAAATCAAGAGCAGTGTTTCACTTACCGATAGAAGCGATATGAAGTTCCAGGTATTGATTGGTAGAAAAACGTTGCTCAGGAGATTTTTGGTAGACGTAGGACAGAAATTCGCGTAGTCTATACACGAACACCGATAACCAATACATCATCGACCTGTTCCTGATCACCTCGCCAGTCATCAAATCGCTGTTGAATCGCGGCCAGTTGCTCATTCATGGCGAGAGCATTCACATCGAGTAAGAGTTGACGAAACTGCTTGCGCATAAACTTCTTTCCCGCGGGTCCACCGAACTGGTCCGCATAACCGTCACTGAAGGCGTATATGCAATCACCCGTTTTCAATTCCGTCTTTTTCCCGGTGAATTCGCGCTCACCATTAACGTATGAACCAATGCTGAAAGCATCTGCACTCAATTCGATGAGCTCGCTGCCACGCACTATATATAACGGATTTTGAGCGCCGCTGAATTCAAGCTCCATAGCATCCATATCAATCGTGCAAAGCGCTATGTCCATCCCATCTTTCACGAGGTGGTTCTCATTGGCTCGAAGCGCCTGTGCCGAAAGTCGGTTGACCGTATTCAGCACTTGCGAAGGTTTGTAATACACTTTCGTGGCTTGGTTAAGAGCGTTGTGACCCACTAAGCTCATAAACGCACCGGGCACTCCGTGACCTGTGCAATCGGCCGCAGCAAACATGAGCTTCTTGCCTTTGTTGGCAAACCAATAGAAGTCCCCGCTAACAGTTGCCTTGGGTCTATACATGACGAAATGTTGCGGAAACACTTCGCGTATTGCCTCCGGCCCCGGCAATATGGTACTCTGCAATCGCTGTGCGTAGTCGATGCTCGCTTGAAGGTCGTTGTAGAGTTCCGTAACGCGTTCATTCTGGAGTTCCACTCGTTCCTTTTGCTCACGAATTTCCAATGTTTGCGCAGCTACTTTCTCTTCCATCTGATTTCGATATGACGCAAGGTCATCACGCATTCGGAGCAAGGCACCACCCAGTTCGTCGTGTTGGGAAAGCGGCTCATACACCATATCGAATTTGCCTGCTCCTATGCTCAACGAAAACTCCTTTGTGCGTTCAAAATTTCGAACAAGTCTGTCGACGGCCTTTGCCATGTCGCCTATCTCATCATTATTGGCGCGAGTTGCGTGAAGCGAATAGATGCCTTGAGAAAGATTGTAGAGCTTCTGTCGAAGTGAGTTTACAGGACGAACAATAGAGCGAATGGTAACGAAAGCGAGTATGATGCCTATGATAATTACAACAGCAGCTACCCATATAAACACCTGCGTGAGTTCGCCGAATGAGCTGTTCATCTTCGCGATTTCGATTCCCATTGAGAAACGTTGTTCATCGGTAAGTTTCCGCAGTCGCGTTTGTGCTTTCCCCAAGGCATTTGGAATAGGATGGTCTTCCACAAACAAATCCTCTGCGCTCATCATAGCTGCCTGGTCGGTATAACTATTGAAATCAGGCAACAGCTTTCGAACGTCGTTGTATGCAAGAAGAAGCGCCTGCACATCGGCCGTGAGTAAATTCTTTTCAATTTTCTGATTGTCGGACCATAGCGCAGAAACCGAGTCAATCCGCATCAACTGCAACGGTATTTTCTGAGTGCACAAGGAAAGAGCTTCAATACGTTCCAAATCATCCTCTCGCCGCTGCACAAAGGCCCACTGCTTCATGAGCTGCTGTGTCTTTATGAGCTGATTGTCGAGCTCTTCAAGCGTTTTGATAGATGGCGCATAAATGGTATTTATACGCGCATTTATAGCCCTGCTTCCCTTGAGTGTTGTGTCGGTATAAACAGCCAGGAGTAATACACATAGACTATACAAACCAAAACCGAAGGTCAGTTTATTCGATATGGATGGTCGAATATTCAGCATGGCTATTTCTGTCGATCAGCTTTAATTTTTCCTTCACTCACCAACCTGCTTATTTCCTGTTTGAAGTACTCTACATCCTTTTCGTGATCAAGCGCACGATGAAGAATTATTTTGCCATGAACCACCTCACCTTTTTCAGGAGCCAACGCATATGCTTTATCCATGAGAGGAAGTGCTTTCTCGCGAATAAGCTTAGCCGCCGTTTCCTGTATCGTCATCATATCGAAGAGATCTGTTTCATGATTAATCTTTCTATACATGAATACCGCCTGATTGTAGTGAATGACGGAAAGATTGTAATAAGCGTCGACATCCGTTGAGTCTAGCTTTACTATTTCATCGTACTGTGCAAGAGCCCTATCTCTGAATTCCGGCTTCTCGGTATCCTGTTGCCAGAGCATGAAATATCGCTGCCCAATCGCCTTTGTAAATTCCTTGCGATAACCCATCATGTTCACTCCCGGCTCAGCAATGGGCATCCATTTCTCGAAGGCCTCAAACAAGCGATTTGCCTCCTGTTCGGCATCCATGGCATTGGTCTGAGCAACTTGCAAGGCATCGTTGTAATACGTTGAAGCGAGATACTTCATGGCCAATCGGGTCATGGATAAATGCTGTTGTGCGTTTTTCAGATTCATCGAATAGGCAAACGACTTCATGGCACCGTCGCGAGAAGCACTGGTTCGCAAGCCATACTCGCGCTCTTTGTAAATTTCCTTCATAACAAATCCATTCACATACCAAGCGTATGCGTCCGAACCTTCCGTCTTATCCGCTATCGCCAACTTGCTTTTTTCCAAAGCTGCATCCAGCTTCATTTGCTGACACAGTTTCGCGGCTTCATTGGTAAGTGCAAGGGTTTGCGACCAACCGGCGCTATACAACACCATGGCCATGCAAGAAACCAGATATTTCAAATGCCTCATTGTATTGCCCATTGTACGATTTTTACTCCGGGGGTTATCGCTGATTCGAGCATCCCGGTTTTATTCATTTGGAAACGAATAGACCCATCGATTGAAAGAAAGTTGATGTGCGCTCCTTGCGCCAACGCTCCTTCCCAGTTGGTCACAATCAATGTGTTTTTTCCTTTGAAATCCTTCACATACCGAGCTAACTCGGCTTTCTTCGATCTGTCGACAAATAGCACATGCACACGCTGAGCGGTTGGAACTTCATTTCCACTAACGACCGTGAGCAATTGACTCCCGATGGGCTTCGTTGCGTATTTGGCTACCATAACATCGAACACGTCGCTGTTGCCTACAATTCCCACCACAAACGGTCCTTTCTTCTGTTCAGCAGGCCAATCGCTATTATTCGCAAATTGATACAAGTAATTGGCTCGAATGATGGCCACGGTATTATCGTCGGGAATAGTCTGTGCAACGACATTGGCCGAGCTCACAAACAGCATCACGAGGAGCAAGGTGGATAGGCAATATTTCGCAGGCAACGAATACATTAACCACCAAAGCTACATGGTCCGAACAGGTCGATGCAGACTGACAATTTCCGACTATGAACCACCCAATGTTAATGACCTAACTGCGAAAGATCAGTTGGGTTGAATAAACCAAACCTGTCTACTTTTGTTTTTCTAAAAACTCAGCAACATGCTCAACAAAAAAGTAGAAAAAGCACTCAACGATCAAATCAAAGTTGAGGCAGATAGTTCTCACGCATACTTAGCCATGGCTTCGTGGGCTGAAATAAACGGATTTCCGGGAGCAAGCACTTTCCTCTACGCGCACAGCGACGAAGAGCGCATGCACATGCTGAAGCTGATCAAGTTTGTGAACGACCGAGGTGGTAAGGCGAATATCCCAAGCGTTAATCAGCCCGACAAAGACTTCAAAAACCTTCAAAACATCTTCAGTTTATTACTCTCGCACGAGAATGCTGTAACTGCTGCTATCAATAACGTGGTAGATGTTTGTTTGAAGGAGAAAGATTACACGACGCACAATTTCATGCAATGGTACGTGAGCGAACAAATCGAGGAGGAAACCTTGGCCCATCACATTATCGATCAACTTAACCTGATTGGTAATGATAAAGGCGCGTTATACTTCTTCGATCGCGACATTGCCACATTGAAAGGCGGTCCGCAAGCTGCAACGGCCGGGAAATAATCCGAGTGTCAGCTTTTATTTCGTCGTTCGCGAAATCGCTTCCAGTGCACCTCTTTCATAACAGGAGAATCTTCGGTTAGATGAGTTATGAAGTGCTTCGCAAAAAAAGGCGCCAACATTACACCGCGCGAACCCAAGCCGTTGAATATGCCCAAGCGGGGGTGCTGATCATGCATTCCCAAAACCGGC
>JBILCQ010000151.1:0-5643 GCA_044353065.1 Flavobacteriales bacterium
TCACTCGACCAAAATATGGATGCTTGGAAGGCGGCCATTGAGAAGGATGGATTGGTATGGAAATACCATGTAAGCGATTTGAAGGGATGGCAGAACGGTGCAGCTGCCGTTTATGGTGTTACCAGCATTCCGATGAGTTTTCTGATTGATGAAAACGGAATCATCGTGGCGAAAAATCTCCGCGGTCTCGAATTGCACAAGCAGCTCGATATGCATGTGAAGAGTCTATAAGGAATTGATATTTGCAAGGAAAGGCCCCGCTTTATGTGGGGCCTTTCTATTTTTGTCACCCTTTGCAGGCCGGACGAATGTCGCAATTGACATAACAACCGATCGTATTGACATTCTTTCTTCTCCATTTGCTGACACTTTGACCCAATGCGTGCAGTGGCAGTAAAGTTGACTTTCGGCCGCGAGTCTAGAATTGAACACAATGAATAACGAAGAAACCAAGAACACCGAACAGCATTCTGAGAATGAGAGTGCGGAGCAATTGATAACGGATGCGAATGGGCCTGAAATGGGCGAACATGAGCAAGCTGTCAAAGAAGAGCCAATCGACGAACTGACAAGGGCGCAGCGCGATGCAACAGACTGGAAGGACAAGTATATGAGACTATACGCTGAGTTTGATAATTTCCGCAAGCGCAGCATGAAAGAGAAGTCCGAAATTCTTGCAACAGCATCGGGTGAGCTTATGAAAGAGTTGTTGCCTATTGTTGATGACTTCGACCGTGCCGTTCAGGCGAACGCTTCAGTGACAGATATTGAAGTGGTGCGCGAAGGTTTTGTGCTCATTCATCAAAAGCTTTACAAAAAGTTAGAATCGAAAGGTTTGAAGCCGATCGACGCAAAGGGAAAACCGTTTGATACGGATTTTCATGAAGCGATCACCCAAATACCCATGCCCGATATGGCCGGTAAGGTGGTAGACGAAGTTGAGAAAGGATACACGTTGCACGAAAAGGTGCTTCGCTATTCGAAAGTGGTTATCGGACAATAAGAAAGTCAATCATGGCAAAAAGAGATTATTACGACATACTCGGTGTTTCAAAGTCGGCTTCGGATGCAGAGATTAAGAAGGCATACCGACAAATGGCCATCAAGTATCACCCGGATAAAAACCCCGGCGATAAAGCGGCCGAGGAGAAGTTCAAAGAAGCAGCCGATGCCTATGGGGTTTTGAGCGATTCGCAGAAGAGGGCGCAATATGATCAGTTCGGTCACGCGGGTCCGCAAGGCGGTTTCGGCGGTGGCCACATGAACATGGATGATATCTTCTCCAACTTCGGCGACATTTTCGGAGGAGCATTTGGTGGAGGATTCGGCGGTGGCGGCGGCCAGCGCAGAGCGAAGGGCTCAAACCTACGCATCAAGGTGAAGTTGAACTTAGAAGAAGTTGCGAATGGATGTACCAAGAAAATCAAAGTTTTCAAGCTGGTCAATGCGTCGGATGTAACTTTTGACACGTGCACCATGTGTAAAGGTCAGGGCCAAGTGCGCCGTGTTACTAATACCATCCTTGGACAAATGGCTACGACATCCACATGTCCTACTTGCCATGGCGTTGGTAAGTCGGTCAAGTCGAAACCCAAAGATGCCGATGAGAATGGCCAGAAGCGCGAAGAAGAACTCATCGAGATTACCATTCCTGCGGGAGTGGGAGAGGGCATGACTCTCAACGTTGCCGGGAAAGGAAATGCAGGTCCATTTGGCGGAATTCCCGGCGATTTGTTGGTTCAGATCGAAGAAGAAGAACATGCAGAGTTGAAGCGTGACGGCGTAAATCTCTACTATGATTTATACGTGAACTTCGCTGATGCTGCGCTGGGTTCAACCGTGGAGATTCCTCTTGTAAAGGGCAAGGCTCAAATTAAAATCGATGCAGGTACACAAAGTGGAAAAATCCTTCGCTTGAAAGGAAAGGGATTGAAGGAAGTCAATGGATATGGTCAGGGCGATTTGCTCGTGAACATCAACGTTTGGACTCCCCAGAAACTAAATGACGAAGAGAAGAAATTGCTTGAAAAGCTTCGCGAATCAGCCAATTTCAAGCCCGCTCCGGGAACGAAGGATAAGAGTTTCTTTCAGCGGGTGAAGGAAATGTTTAATTAGTAAGTGGCGAATGGCGAGTGACGAATCATTCGCCATTCGCCACTCGCCGTTCGTCATTACACCAACATCATCACCGGATTCTCCAAATATGACTTCAGCGTTTGGAGGAATGCCGCACCTGAAGCGCCATCGACCACACGATGATCGCAGCTTAGGGTTACTTTCATTACGTTTCCGGGAACAACTGCACCGTTTTTAACTACGGGAGTTGACTTGATTCCGCCTACGGCCAAAATGCACGCGTCGGGTGGGTTGATGATGGCAGTGAACTCGTCGATGCCGAACATGCCAAGGTTCGAGATGGTGAATGTATTGCCTTCCCAATCGCTGGGCTGTAGCTTCTTGTTTTTCGCTTTTTCAGCAAAAGATTTTACTTCCGCGCCGATTTGTGAAAGTCCTTTTTCATTCGCAAAACGAACGACCGGAACAAGCAATCCTTCATCGACGGCAACGGCTACTCCGATGTGCACGTGCTCGTTGTAGCGAATGGTTTCTCCTCTCCACGATGAGTTTACTTTCGGGTGCAGACGCAACGCCATAGCGCAGGCTTTCACCACCATATCATTGAACGAGATTTTCGCTGTGCCACTATCATTAATCGATTTGCGGGCGGCCATAGCATTGTCCATGTCGATTTCCATCGTGAGATAGAAATGCGGTGCGGTGAACTTACTTTCAGCCAAACGACGCGCGATGGTTTTGCGCATTTGCGAAACGTTCTCTTCTGTGTATTGTTCAGTGCCGGCCGGAACGAATGCAGGTACATGCACCGGTGCGTGAGATGCAGCCGGTGTGAAGTTTTCTACATCGCGACGAACGATGCGTCCGCCATCGCCGCTGCCGGCAACATTACCGATGTTGATGCCTTTTTCTTCCGCAATTTTCTTGGCTAGTGGAGATGCTTTCACACGACCATTGGCTGCCTGTGGTGCCGAAACTGCTGGCGCGACAGCAACCACGGGCGCAGAAGCAGGTGCTGGGGCCGCAGCCGGAGCTGACGCAGCAGCTGGGGCTGGTGCTGCTTGAGCAGCGGGTGTGGCTGTACCTTCGGAAGCTATCAAGGCAGCGACGTCTTCGCCTTCTTTTCCAAGAATGGCGAGAATAGAATCGACCTTAGCGGTCTTTCCTTTGTCAACTCCAATATAGAGCAACACGCCATCTTGGAATGATTCGAACTCCATCGTGGCCTTATCGGTTTCAATTTCGGCCAGCACTTCGCCACTCTTCACCTTGTCTCCTACTTTTTTGTTCCATGATGCAACGGTACCTTCTGTCATGGTATCGCTCAACTTGGGCATGCGTACTATTTCTGCCATAGCGTATTTTCTCTTGCGGTTGTTTGTTAGATTGAAATCAATTAATCGTTTACGTATGGATAGTCATCCTGCATGTAAACGTCTTTATACAGCTCATCGGCTGTTGGAAGTGGCGACTCTTCCGCAAATTTCACGGAATCATCTACCAACGTTTTCACATCGGTTTCTACTTCCTCGATTTGTGCTTCGGTCATCCAGTTGTTCTCACGAATCACACGCAACACGTGTTCAATCGGATCTTGTTCCTGATATTCTGCAACCTCTTCTTTCGTGCGGTATTTCTGAGGGTCGCTCATCGAGTGACCTTTGTAGCGATAGGTTTTGATGTCGAGCAACGTTGGTCCTTCGCCCTTGCGTCCGCGTTCTGCTGCGCGCTCAATAGCTTCGCACACGGCCTCAGGACGCATACCATCCACGGTTTCCGATGGCATCAAAAACGAAGCACCCAGTTGAGAAAGATCTGTGACGTTGGAAGTACGTTCTACCGAAGTACCCATTGCATACTGATTGTTTTCGATGATGAAGATGACCGGGAGCTTCCAGGTCATGGCCATGTTGAACGTCTCAAACAACGCACCTTGACGTGCTGCACCATCACCGAAAAAGGTGAGGGTCACATTGTCGTTGCCGTTGTATTTGTCGGCGAAAGCTATGCCTGCTCCCATCGGGATTTGAGCGCCCACGATACCGTGGCCTCCGAAGAGGTTACGGTCTTTGTCGAACATGTGCATTGAGCCACCTTTTCCTTTGGAAAGTCCGGTTGCCTTGCCATAGAGCTCAGCCATTACTCTCTTAGGGTCTGAACCCATTACCAACGGATGGGCGTGGTCGCGGTAAGCGGTTATCACTTTGTCGGTCGGGCGAATGGCCTCCATCATGCCTGAAAGAATGGCTTCCTGGCCGATGTAGAGGTGGCAGAACCCACCGAATTTTTGTTGGATATACAAGTGCCCGCACTTCTCTTCGAATCGACGCATCAAAAGCATCTCGCGATACCACTTGATGTAGGTGTCTTTTCCAAAGCGAGAAGCAGCAGCTTTTTTCGCAGGTGTTTTGCCGGTGGCGATTTCAGTAGCCATAGTGTTTTTCTAAGGGTGACAAATATACTTAGTGCTGTCGTTAGACAAGCAGGAAAAAGTGAACTGGGACTCTCCCGGTTCGTTGGTATTTATCGCGGTGTAGATTGACCCGATGCTACCGAAATATGATTGAACCGCGTTCATTGCGCGGCATGTTTTCTATCCTTGAAACTGACGCAAAAATCGCACATCGTTCTCGAAGAACATGCGTAAATCGTCAATTTGGTAGCGCAGCATAGTGATGCGCTCTATGCCCATTCCGAAAGCGAAGCCGCTGTATCGGTCAGGATCAATACCGCTTGCGCGAAGCACTTCGGGGTCGACCATGCCGCATCCCATGATTTCGAGCCAGCCTGTTCCTTTGGTAATGCGATGATCGGCTTCACTGTTCAACCCCCAGTACACGTCCATTTCGGCGCTGGGTTCAGTGAACGGGAAGTAGGAAGGACGTAAACGGATTTTTGCCTTGCCAAAAAACTCTTGGGTGAAGTATTGCAGCGTTTGCTTCATATCGGCAAACGAAACACCCTCGTCGATATACAATCCTTCGATTTGGTGGAATTGACAATGCGCGCGTGAACTCACGGCCTCGTTGCGGTATACACGTCCCGGCATCACAATGCGAATGGGCGGTTTGCGCGTTTCCATGGCACGCACTTGCACACTGCTGGTGTGCGTGCGCAATACCATTTCTTTCTCTCCTTCTTGTTGAGGTTTGTGAATGAAGAAGGTGTCTTGCATGTCGCGCGCAGGATGTTCGGGCGGGAAGTTGAGCCCCGAGAACACATGCCAATCGTCTTCGATTTCGGGGCCATCGGCTACGGTGAAGCCGATACGTGAAAAAATGTCGAGTATTTCACGGCGCACAATTGAAAGCGGATGGCGTGTACCCAAAGGTACAGCACCGGTTGGTCTGCTCCAGTCGAAACTTTCTGAGGTCTGCGTTGATTGTGCGGTCGCCTGCTGCAGTGCGTCGAGGCGATCCTGCACAGCGTTTTTGAGCTTGTTGAGTTCCTGACCGAGAACCTTTTTTTGTTCGGGCGCTACTTGCTTGAAACCTTCAAATAAATCGTTGAGTACGCCTTTGCGTCCGAGGTATTTGATACGAAACTGTTCCACCTCCTCCGCTGTTG
>JBILCQ010000152.1:0-5629 GCA_044353065.1 Flavobacteriales bacterium
TGATCGTGATGAGAAAGTAGGTGTCTGGAATTCATACAACCTGGAAGGCACCATGAAACGCGAGCAGAATTTTGATGAAGCGAAACCTCGCTGATTTCATCTTAACAGCGCGGTGTTTGAATTGCGGCCACGCATGGCCTAGAGGGCAGCGGTTTTGGGAATAAATTTCAGCTCCATACGTTGCTCAATCATGTTTAAAGTCGTTTTGTGGATGTGTTGTGTTTGCATGGCAAACGTGTCTTTTGCTTTTGGCAAGGAGGAGTTCACCCGCCGTGATTACATCGAAACCTGGAAGGAGGAAGCTATCTATCAAATGGCACTTCATCGAATTCCTGCCAGCATTACCCTTGCACAAGGAATTCTCGAAAGTCGCGATGGCAATAGTCGACTGGCCAAGGAGGGCAACAACCACTTTGGAATAAAATGTCATTCTGATTGGGAAGGACGCAAAATTTACGAGGACGACGATCGTCGTGGTGAGTGCTTTCGCCATTATCCGAACGCCCGTGAATCTTTCGAAGATCATTCTGTTTTTTTGAAAAAACCACGCTATGCTTCGTTGTTTGAGCTGGACCTGACGGACTACAAGGGTTGGGCTCATGGCCTCAAGCAATGCGGATATGCTACGAATCCTGACTATGCCAAACTGCTCATCCGCATTATTGAGGAGAACAATTTGGTTGAGTACGATGAACAGGGAATCATGTATGCGGAGCGTGGAGAATTACCTGCACATGCGAAGCACTCAAGTAAACCGCGCCTAAATGCTGCTGAAGGCAGCAGGCATGGAAAACGCGAGCAAAGCAGAAAATCCGACGAACGATCGGATATAACGGTTTCGAATGGCCATGAGGTTTTACTTAGCGACAATGACATCAAGTATGTCTTGGCACGCGCCGGCGATACACCTGAGTCAATTGCTCGTGAAATTGATCTGAATGTCTTGTTTATTCGTCGCTTCAATGATTTTAATGCCGAAACGGTTTTATCTCCGGGCGACAAGGTGTATTTGCAACCTAAAAGACTGCGGGCATCAAAAGACCGGCATGAAGTGGTGCCCGGTGATACGTGGGTTTCAATTTCACAGGAGTATGGAGTCAAATTGAAGCAACTTTATAAACTCAACAAAGCGGAGCCGGGCAGTGCCGTGGAACCAGGACGAAAGGTGTTGCTCCGAAAGAGCTAAAAAAAAAGCCAACCTTGTGGTTGACTTTTCTGTTGCCCGACCTGGATTCGAACCAAGACAAACTGAACCAAAATCAGTTGTACTGCCATTATACTATCGGGCAAAAACACTTTTTACCAAAGCGGTCGCAAATTTAATACTGCTTTTCGGATAAACAAGCACTTGCGCTTACTTTGTCGAACAAATTTTTACCGGTGAAAATTATCTCGAACTATATCGACGGGGAGCTGAAAGAGCCCGTTGGCGGCAATTACCTCGATAACATAGATCCTTCGACCGGACAGTGCTACAGTAAAATTCCCGCCGGAGATTCGGCTGATGTTGACCTCGCCGTGGATGCCGCAGAACGGGCTTTCTCGCAATGGTCGCAAACAGCCGCCGCCGAACGGTCGCGCATTCTGGTGCGCCTGGCCGATTTGATTCATGAGCATCGAGCGGCCCTTGCTGAGGCGGAATGCATCGATAATGGAAAGCCACTTTCTCTCGCGTCGCAAATGGATATTCCGCGGGCAGAGGATAATATCCGATTTTTCGCTACTGCAATTCTGCACTGGAGTTCTGAGGCGCATATCATGGAGAATCGTGCGATCAATTACACCAATCGAAAGCCAATTGGAGTTGTGGCCTGCATTTCTCCCTGGAATTTACCGCTGTACCTGTTTACGTGGAAAATTGCGCCAGCGCTTGCGGCCGGAAATTGCGTTGTCGCGAAGCCAAGTGAAATCACACCGATGACAGCGTTTTTATTTTCGAAGTTGTGCATACAGGCCGGGTTGCCAGCCGGTGTGCTCAATATCGTTCATGGCCTTGGTTCATCTGCGGGTGAAGCCCTTGTAAACCACCGCCGCGTAAAAGCTGTTTCCTTTACGGGTGGAACAACCACCGGAGCGCGTATTGCCGCAGCTGTGGCTCCGAAGTTTAAAAAGTTGTCGCTTGAATTGGGAGGCAAAAACCCAACAATCATTTTTGATGATTGTGATTATGATAAAATGCTCCGAACAACCCTGAGATCGGCTTTTGCCAACCAGGGTCAAATTTGTTTGTGTGGCTCGCGAATTTTGGTTCATGAAAAGATCTATGATCGCTTCGTAGCCGATTTCACAGCGAAAGTTTCCGCTATGAAGGTAGGCGATCCGTTGAAGGATGAAACGAAAACCGGCGCAGTAGTGAGCGAGCAGCACATGCAAAAAATCCTTTCTTACATCGAATTAGCAAAAACGGAAGGCGGTACCATCGTATGCGGAGGTAAGCGCGTAATTCTCGATGGGCGCTGTTCAGGAGGTTTCTTTGTAGAACCAACTGTGATTATAGGATTAGGTCCCGAATGCAGGACTAATCAGGAGGAGATCTTTGGTCCCGTAGCGACCATTCAATCGTTTAAAGATGAAAGTCATGCCTTGCAGTTGGCTAATGCCACGCATTATGGCCTTGCAGCGTCGGTCTGGACGTCAAACGTCAACCGCGCTCATCGCTTTGCCGCCAATCTGGAGAGCGGAATAGTTTGGGTGAACACGTGGCTACTCAGGGATCTCAGGACTCCTTTCGGTGGCGTTAAGCACTCGGGTGTAGGGCGTGAAGGCGGATGGGAAGCCTTGCGCTTTTTCACAGAGCCACAAAATGTTTGCATTGAGATTGAATAACTGAATTCTTCTTCCATGTTGGTCGTCCGGGGCAATACGAGTCGACCATTCATGTTAGCATTTGGAGTTTAAACAAAAAAAGGAGCTGTTTCAATCCGTGATACAGCTCCTTTTATTCCACTAATTCGGAATAATTATTTCGAATTGCTTTTGTAACCGTTCAAAAAGAACCAACCAATTTTTCGGTTAAACCAGTTTTCGAAATTAGAGAGTTGTTGAATAATCATATCATTGATGATTTTTTGCCGAAGCGTTAATGTTCTGTTTACAAGGTCGTAAACGATACCTATTCAAAAAGGTTACCACATTGACAATAATCACCTGCGAGCTGTTAACAACCTCAACCTGGATTATGCATTCAAGCTGTAGCGCTTTCCCGGAAGTACGCGAACGAGTCCTTCAAATTCCAATTGCAGTAGTGTGCTATTCAGAAGGCCCCAGCTCATGCCTGTGAGGGATAGTAATTCATCAAACGCCTGCTCTGCCTTGTCCTGTATAGCTGATAAAAGAATTGAGGCATTAGAGTCGAGATGAGTCGGGAAGGCGATTTGTTTTTGCACTGCTACAGCCGACTGGCCCCATTGCATGTAATTGACAAGGTCTTCAGCTGAAGTTAGAATGGCCGCGATGTTCGTTTTGATGAGTTTATGGCACCCGCGACTCAAGGGTTCACTGACACGACCGGGCACGGCAAAAACTTCCCGGCCATACGATTGAGCAATGTGCGCCGTAATCATACTGCCACCCTTTAAATCGGTTTGAACTACGATAGTGCAATCAGACATACCGGCAATGATCCGATTGCGCATGGGAAACATTTCAGGAGCGATGTCTGTTTGGCTGAGAAACTCGCTTACAAGTCCACCATTGCGCTGCATGCGCTCTGCCAGTGGTTTATGAAGAGGCGGGTAGAGTTTATCCAGGCCATGTGCAACACAACCGAGTGTTGGAAGATCATTTTCAACTGCTGCAATATGCGCCGCTGCATCGATGCCATGCGCAAGACCACTTACGATTATGGGTGAGTGTGGCTTGATGGCTTCTATCAATGCCTGGCAGAAATGCCTACCATAGCTATCGCATTTTCGGGTGCCTACAATGCTGATGGCTTTTGCCGGGTTCCAATCGAATTTTCCTTTTCCAAACAAAACAATGGGGCTATCATCGCATTGCCGCAAGCGATAGGGGTAATGCTCATCGGTCCACGTTACGGCGTGTATTCCCTCTCGCTGAATAAACGCTATCTCTTTTTCAGCCCTTCTGAAATCGGCTTTAGAAAGCGCAAGCGTTGTTGCAGGGCCAATCTCCGGTATGGAGCAGAGCGTGGTTTTTTTCTGTCTGAATATCGACTCAGCGCTTCCAATGTGGTTCAGAAGAGACTTGGCCTTTACCGGCCCAAGACCCGAAACGTTCGACAGCGCGATGAGGTAGAGAAGTTCGTCATTCATATGCAAAGCAACCCTGATTCATAGGAGAATCAGGCCTTTGCAAAACTGAAAGACATAAAATGGAATATATGCTATTTATTCGCCTGGATATATTGCTCGATAGCCATGCTCATAGATGGCGCCTTCGGCGTGGGTGCCATCACATCGATGCGTAATTTGGCATCTTCAACGGCTTTTGCCGTTGATTGACCAAATGCTGCTATGCGTGTTTTCTCTTGCTTGAACAAGGGGAAATTCTTGAACAATGATTCGATATCAGAAGGCGAGAAGAACACGAGCATGTCGTATTTCACATCCGCCAGATCAGACAAATCACTGCAAACCGTGCGGTACATGATTGCTTTGCTGAATTGTATCTTCTCTTTTTCGAGTGTTTCCGGGATGCTTGGCTTCAGAATATCGCTGCAAGGCAACAGAAACTTCTCGGTCTTGTGCTTGCGAATGGGCTCCATCAACTCCTGGAAAGTGCTGTGTCCAAAGAATATTTTACGCTTGCGAAACTGAATGTATTTCTGAAGGTAATAGGCAATTGCCTCTGACATGCAGAAGTATTTCATGGTTTCCGGTATCCCAATGCGCATTTCCTTTGCAAGGCGGAAATAATGGTCAACCGCGTTGCGGCTGGTAAATATGACGGCAGTATGTTCGAGCACATCAACTCGTTGTTGACGAAAATCGAGAGCCTCCAGCCCTTCTACATGTATGAAAGGACGATAATCAATCTTCAGCTTGTGCTTTTTCGCAAGATCAACGTACGGGTTCTTTTCCGCACCCGGGTCCTGCTGCGTTATCAGTATAGTCTTGACTTTTTCGGCCATGGCAAGATGCTGCTGTAGTTCGGTTTGTTAATGCTCAATTCGTAATTAGCCACTTAATGCCCAAAGCAGATGGCAAAATTTCAAGCGTGCAAATGTAGAAAAGAATATAGAATGGTGTCACACCCGATTCGAGGGCGGTAAGGAGTGATCGAATTATGCGATATGCGATAAACAAAATGACGATTCCCGCACCCGCCAGCAAAATGTACTCAGCCTGGTAGATGGGGAAATAAACAATTAAAGCTGCCATCGGAAATAAAATCAATCCGAGTAATCTGTTGGTGAGAAAGACATGGTAGCCATATTCATCGAGACTGAAATCTCCATCGCTAAGCAGGCCTACAGCATAAATGGTTATCTGTTTTAGAAAGTAAACGCCCATGAGAACTGCAATAAGAATTACATATAGCATTATGCCATGAAGCGAAAGCTCAGGGCGGTATAGCTTGACGGCGGCGTAGGCAATCAAGGCAGTATTCGCATAATAGGTAATGTTGAACAACAGGTTGGACCTTGGGGTGTTTGGGTCTTCCCGCA
>JBILCQ010000153.1:0-5593 GCA_044353065.1 Flavobacteriales bacterium
TGCATCGGTAAACACTAATCCGCCGAAACCCAGTTTATTGCGCAACAGATTTGTAATCACTTCGCGCGAAAGAGTTGACGCTACTTTTTCGTTGGGATCCAACGCAGGAGCGTACAAGTGAGCGGTCATCACGCTTCCCAGACCTTGACCAATGAGTTGTTTGTACGGATACAACTCAACTGAGTCGAGCCGCTGATAAGAGTGAGGCACCACAGGAAGATCCTTGTGCGAATCCACGTCAGTATCGCCATGACCTGGAAAATGCTTCGCGCAGGCCAACACACCACCATCTTGCAAACCACGCATGTACATGGTGCTGTGCGCAGCAACCAATTCTTTTTGCTCACCAAACGAGCGACTTGATATAACAGGATTCTTCGCGTTGTTGTTGATGTCGACGCATGGCGAGAAACTCACGTGCACGCCAATTCTTTTCAGTTGTCTAGCCATTTCCCGACCGAACGCGTAAACCAAGCTGTCGTTGTTGGAAGCCCCCAGCGTCATTTGTCGCGGATAGGCAATCGTAGAGTCGAGTCGCATACCCAGCCCCCATTCGGCGTCCATTGCAATCATGAGTGGAATGCGCGAGCTGCCTTGGTACTTGTTTGTCAGAGCCGCTTGTCGGCCGGGGCTTCCTTGCATGAAGATGAGTCCACCGATACCATAGTTATCGATGAGACTTTGAATTTTTTGGCTGTTGTAGGCCTTGTGGTTGGGATCGCTCCAAGCGGCAACCATGAAAAGCTGACCAATTTTTTGGTCGAGCGTAAGCACCTTCATGAGCGAATCGGCCCATGGTGTCACGCGCTTCTTGAAGCATGGCTGTTGGGCTTGGGCTGTTCCGTGCAACACGCACACCGCCACAAACGCGAGAATATACATCTTCACAATTCTCATATCTCGATAGTCTTTACGAATGATACGGCAAAATGCCGAAAATGATGCAGCTCCTCTAGAGTCGTTTCGCATACTTTAGAACAATGGAGTGTGGAAGGATATTGTTACGAAGAAGAATAGAGAATAGAAAATAATGATTCAGCTTTTGACTTCTACGTCACATCCGTTGTCAACCTTAACTAAGTGGGTATATTTGTTTGCATAAGCAAATGGCGGCGATAACGAAAGACATTATAAATCTAAAGCGAAAGAATGCCACCCAAAGAAAGCAATATCTAACACCTCATATAAAACCACAAATCACCCATGGCTTCACAAAATCTAAAAGAGGCGAAGGAAATCATCAACACCCTGACGACCGGAAATTTCTATTGCGAATGTCCGTGCGGATGCGGGGAAGAAATAAAGCTCAACGAAGCGGATCTCTTTTATCTCGACAACTTTTCTGCAACGGGCAAAGAGGCACAAAAAGCAATGCTGGAGGATTTAAAACAACAGCGATCCGATTTAAAGGAAAGAGAACTGAACATGAGCAAGCGTCCAAAATTGACAGCGAAGGCCGTTAACATCGGTTTTATTCTGGAGCGAATAGCGCCGGCATTTGATCATTTCCCATTCCAAAGCAATGACTGCCGTTCACTTTTCGACCCTATCGACTATATCATATTTGAGGGCCTTCATAAAAAAGGAGTTGTAAATAAAATCATATTTACGGATATAAAAACCGGCGCAGCCAAACTCAAAAACAACCAAAAGGAAATTAAAAACCTGATTGAAAACAAGAAGGTCGACTTCAAAATTTACTAAGATGACAAACAACCAACTTCTCAAATTCTTTCAGCTACAACGACAAATTTTTGGTGTATGCCCTCACACGGGTAGTATATTCCGGTTGAGTGACTGCCATATCTATGTGAAGAAAAAACCTGAACCCGATTGGCTGCAACAAATTGAGTCGGCTCAAATGCGTATCTCTAAAGCAGAGGAAAAACTATCTGAAAAGGAAGAATCGATTCGAGAAAAAGCCAGAATTGCCGGCCGAAGCGAAGCCACGAAAATGATTCGCAAAATCGATTCTATTTTCCATCCATTAAAACTCAATCCCGACGACTCGAAGGTAATTTTTCACCCAGTGGACTATATCGTTTTTAATGGTATGAAAGCCGGTCAAATGAAAAACTTGATCTTAATGGACAGGACAAAAAATGGAACGGATAAGCGATTGCAACAAAGTATCCAGAGTGTGATTGCCAAGAAAAACTACGAGTGGATTACCCTTCGAGTGGAGGAAAATGGCAACATAAAAGAAGAGTAACCACACCTGGCATAACCGATTGAATAATGCGTCGAATTAAAAACATAATACTCATTGTGGTAACGTTGCTTTGTGCGGTTGAACATCATGCGCAAACCAATGTTCGTCAGGGCAACAATAAGTACAGCACGCCAATCTATAATTGGGATGGCACCTACCTGCGTAAAGGCAGTAATAAATACAGCGAACCGATTTGTAATTGGGATGGAGTCTACATCCGCCAAGGTGCTAATCACTATAGCACCCCTTTGTATAACTGGGATGGAACATATTTACGTCAGGGTAACAACAAATACAGCACTCCACTCTACAACTGGGATGGCAGCAACATCCGCCAAAGCAATAATCTATATAGCACTCCACTGTATAATTGGGACGGCACTTATCTGCGAAAGGGAAGCAATAAATACAGCGAACCGATTTTGAATATCGACGGAAAGATACCAACGGCCATTTTGATCTTCCTATCGGAATAACATCAATCCGCGCACAAGCTGTCGAAACTAAACCTCCTCGCCTACTTCTGCTCGAGCAAGTGCCATTTGACTATTGCCATTGTCACCCATGGATTTCTTACCAGATAGACACAGATAAAGTAACGAACGAAGTACGGGCCTTCTTCATTTGAAAATCAAGATGCTACACCTCTACTTTTTTCTTTCCGAAAAAAAATTTGTATCGACCCTTGTCACCGCAGTATTTTCGCCGCGGAGAGATGGCAGAGTGGTCGATTGCGGCAGTCTTGAAAACTGTTGATGTGAAAGCATCCGGGGGTTCGAATCCCTCTCTCTCCGCCAGATTATCAAATCATGAGATCCCAACGATAGTTGGGATTTTTCATTTTGAAGAAACTCCGCAACAAGCCGCAGGCTTGATTAAGGAATTTATGAAAAATGAAAAAGACGCAGCGCAGCGGAGTCTCATGATTTGATGATCTGAAGCCGCCTCATCTGGGATCATAAAATAATCCCTCTCTCTCCGCCCAAAGATTAAATCCCAACGACTGTTGGGATTTTTTTTTGCCCATAACCAAATTTAGTAGTGATGAAATTCTACGTTTATATACTTCGCAGTTTGAAAGACCAAGGGTTTTATTATGGATTCACTTCTGATTTACAGACGAAACTGCAATGTCATAATGAAGGGCTAGTCAAGAGTACGAAATCTCGAGCGCCATTTTATCAGAACCTTGTAGATGAAGAATCAAGCGAATGAATAAGTTCAAATTAGAATCTTGTTCATGACCGAGTATCGTACATTTATGGGGGATTAATTATTAAACTTCATCCACCCTTTAGTATTATTACTTTGCCTTAATACTCCACCCCATGACCAACAAAGATTTTTTCAAGGCCTGTCTTGTAAGCGAGATGGAAGCTACTGCCAATGTCATTGCAGCGCTCAACTCCGACAAGCTCGACTACCGTCCGCACCCCAACAGCCGCAGTGCCTATGAGATTGCAGAGCACATTATCGCACATGCATTCGACTTTCATGTTATTATTACCCAGGAGTCTTGCGATGAATGCTTGGTTATGCCCTTCCGTGACTCGAGTGAAGGAGCACAACTACTGAAGCAATACTGGGAAAAGGCCATCGCTACTGTTGACGCGATGGATGAGGTCAGCTTCAACACAGTGAATGTCGAGCTCCTTGTATCCGGGAAATCCTTTGTAACCATTCCTCGGGGTTCAATGATGTGGTTCTTCCTGTTCGACGTGATTCACCACCGCGGTCAACTCACTACCTACATCCGACCTATGGGTGGAAAAAACCCTGCTGTATATGGTTACAGTTTTGATTCACTTCAACAGTAATTGATTTAGCAACCGAACCAACATACAATTAAATAACGTTAACCATGAGACACTTATACGTTTTGATACTGATGCTCGTAACATGCAATCACATTATCGCGCAAAAAATCTTTTCTGTCGACGCCGAATACAAGGCAGATGTAAAAGTGTTTGTGGTTGATGCTGAATACAAGGCCGACCTGCTTGTTTTCAAAGAAGATGCGGAATATAAAGCGACCGGCAATGAAGGGAAATGGTTTTTCGTGGATGCTGAATACAAAGCCAAGAAAAAAATATTCTTTGTAGACGCCGAGTATAAAGCTACTCTTAAGATATTCTTCGTTGATGCCGAGTATAAAGCAGGATGGAAGAAGAGCGCTAAAAAAGCGGAGATGTATTGATCAGAAACCTAAGGGAATAATCTGCTATAACGATATCGCACTGCTTCATTACTTACAATGCAATAAAATGAGAAAGGGAGGAAGCCGAAGACCTCCTCCCCTCTCATAGATGAGTTCACTCATACACACTCTTCGGCCACGACGTTACAAATAGTAGCACATTGGCGACACGCCTCCGCGCATATTCTGCAACTTTCGTGATGCATCGCATGCTCATCGCATGCATCGGCACATGCCCCACAAACCATTGCACATAGAGCACTGAAATCGGCTCTAAAGGTGGAGTTTCTAGCCTGCATCCGTGCGGTAAGAGCACAGATGTCGGCACAATCGCGACACATTTCCGCGCAATCATCTCGCTGCGTTTCGATGCAATCGGTGAGGCATTGCTCGCATGCTATCATACATGCTATGCAACTTTCGATAGAGGTGTTGTGCGTACTCATGGAACCTTATTTTTTGTATCGTCTGACGATGCAATGATGCTACGATTTGAATGTCCTTTACCATGACCAATCCCGACAAACAGAGTGATGCTCATCAAGAGACCGCATGACCTCCTGGAACCAAGGAATAGGCCTCAATCGAAAAAGATTCGAACGTGTTCATGAACATTCGATTGCCCACCATTCACATTACCTTTGTATTACACTTTTTCAAGTTGCAAACACTATAAGCAACGATTATTTCGCCTTTCATTTAGAACACATCCATTTATCTCTTTGAGAATAACCGAATGAAATCAATTTCAGCTCTTCGACTCGCCTCTTTCCTATTCCTTTTTGTGTGCAGCACATTATACACCCGGGCACAGAACTATTATATTACCACCGACCAAGACTCCGTTGTGTGTCGTTCCATCAACTATTTCGACACCAATGCACAAGGAAAAATGATCAAATTTGAGTATGTGAATACCGATAATCAAACTATTTTACTCCATAAGAATGACATTCCCGAAATTGTTCGTCTTTGTCAGGATGGTGCGATATACGTGAGGATGCCATTAAAAATTTCAAAACCTGACGGCTACTACCGCTATGGAAAGAGAATGGTGAATGGCAAGATAACGGTTGATGTTTTTGATGACGTGCAAACGAGTTACCGCCTAAAGGAAAATTTCGATGGTTCTTACAGTAACGAAGGCGTCATGAAGGAAACCAGAGAAGGCATCTACATGCGCC
>JBILCQ010000154.1:0-5551 GCA_044353065.1 Flavobacteriales bacterium
TCACTAACGAATTGGCGACATTTAGCAATGAACAAATCCACGTCACCATCGCGGTCAAAGTCGGTCCAAACCGAGCCATAGTTTCCGCTATTGTCGTTACCATTGACTTCCGGATAAAATACCATGTCCATCATGTTTTGACCATTGGTATAATCACCTGCGCCACTGTTGTGAAGAATCATGTTGTGGCCATCATCGTGGCAGAGGAATCCGTCTAGGAAACCATCATTGTCTATATCGGCCAAGTTGCAACCTTGCGTGAATATGGAGGCCCATGGATAATCGACTACTTCAAAAGCGCTTGGATTATCGATATTCACAATGTGAACGTCGTCATAGCTTCCTCCACACATAACGTCTTTGTGTCCGTCATTGTCAACATCGCCGATGCACATTCCCCACTGAGATTCATTGCTCACGGCACCGAAGTAGCTGATGGCAAAGCTTCCATTGGTTTGCTGGTAGGCAATGGATAAGTCGAAACTGTTGTCTAGAATGATAATGTCATCCAAACCGTCATTGTTCATGTCGGTTACACCGGTGCAGCCACCGGAATTGTAGGCACTGGTAATCAGCGACGTGTTCATAGTGAACGTCTGTGCTGAGCCGAATAATGCCAGAGAGAAAAACAGCGAAAACGCGTAAACTTTTTTCATCGGTTAAAATGTCAATTGGTTTTAAAATAAATATCCTTGGTTAGTAGTGCCGCCGAAAATACAACGACTTGAGAAATAACCCTTCTGTCATGAAACAAACAAGGAGATTAAAATCTTGGGTTTGTTTGTTTCCTAGGTAAAACTTCCAACATTCTTAAACAGTTCATCGGTCTCATGGCTTTGTGCGCCAAAGAGTGCCATTTTTGGTTGTGACAGCAATCGTTTTTCCGGTTTTTTCCAACTCTTCCAGCACAGAGATACTTGCTTCAAGAGTGCTTCTGTTTAATATGCTTAGCTCTTTTGTCGTAAGACTCGCGAAAGGGTTGAAATAAGTAATTGCATCGGAATTTTGCGAAGATGGCTCAGCCTCGGGGGCAAGTCGTTTGATACAGCCTTCAAATTCCTCGTACCCGCGAGCACCATACACCGTGAGTCGATTTCCATTCGCATCGCTGAATAATAGGGTAGGAAATCCGCGCACGCCCAATTGGCGGGCCTTCAGTAAATCCTGTTCGAAAAGCAGACGTCCCTTGTCTTTGGATTCTGACTCTATCTGCTCAGCGTCGAGTCCAGCCCAAGAAGCAGCCTCTGCTATCCACTCGGCTCGTGTAATGTTTTTGGCCTCCACGAATACCATTTCCCTGAGACGGCGTAAGAAGAGAATGGCCTTATCGGGATCCTGCATTTGCGCAGCTTTGAATGCAATAGATGGCGGGTAGGAGGATAGGAGAGGGTCCTGTAGCCAGACATCTCCGATGATGGGCATGCCGTAATAGTGACTTACCTCTTCCCAGTGATGATACACGTCTGAAGGCTTGCTTATTCCCCCGCCGTTAAAACCTTCCCACGAGGGAAGCAGTCCACCCATGCAATATTCAATGTCGATGTAGTCGCCATACTCCATTTTCATGCGGCGCAATTGGGGCTCAATACCCCAGCAGGCTGAGCAAATCGGGTCCGTGAAATAGATAATCTTGATTGGCTTTTCGGTGAACGATTCGGCAAAAGTATTTTCGTCGTTTACGGTCGTATTGGCCACTTCGCAAGCACCCAGTTTAGGGTCGCACAGCAATGGGGTGGTTGTTGATTCTTTGGACATCTTGGGTTGGTAAACGACTTGGCCAATCATGCCCTGAGCTAGGGTCAATAACAATGAGCCAAATGCGATGATTTGTTTCAACGGTTAACGATATTCATTTAACGTTGGTGGTGTGAGAGCTTACGAAGGTCATTCAAGTTGTGTGCTGAAGGAGTTGTTGGAGGGAAGACTTAACAAGTGCACAGTCAGCAAAGAATGATTTGCTTGCGGCTCATTCAAAAATCCCGTCTTGTGAATGCTCTATTTCTTAATCATAGCGCCTGCATTGGCGCACCAAGACTCCGGGCCTCCTGCTGCATAACCCGTTTGTCCAAGCGGGTTAAAGTTGACAGAACCATCTTGCTGCACCTGTGGTGTTACGAAATGCACCGTGGGGTAACCTTGAACCTGAAAGACCTGCTGCAGGGTTTGGTTTTGCTTACGAGTTTCTTCAGGCAATTGTTTTTTACGCGGATAGTCGAGCTCTACTAAAACCACATTTTCTTTCGCCCACTTGGTGAAATATTCGGTCTGAAAAACTTCTTTTTGCAATCGAATACACCAACCACACCAGTCACTCCCCGTAAAGAATAGGAACATGGGCTTGCCAGTTTCCATCGATTTCTGGATGGCTTTGTTCATGTCGTTGTGCCACTCTTGTGTCTCAGTTTGCGCTTGAAAGGAAAGTGAGCAAAGGGTTATAGAAAGAAGGAACAGAAACTTTTTCATAGCTCAAAGATAGGTTTTTAATGCATACGCAATTTTGCTCGGCTTATTTTACCTCCTGCATGAGTTTGCGAATCATGGGCGAAATGAGAATAAGCACAACACCAGCAATAAGCGCATACCATGCGAAATCGTAGTAACCCTGTGTGTATATGTTTAGCTTTTCAACGGGTGAGGCACTCTCATCAGGTGAGATGCTTGCGCCGAAAAGTCCGGCTACGTATTGTCCATAGGCACTGGCCAAAAACCACATGCCCATCATAAAGCCCTGTAAACGATCGGGCGCTAGTTTGGTCATGATAGAAAGACCGATAGGCGATAGACACAATTCACCGAGGGTCACAGCGAAGTAGGCGAAGGTGAACATGTCGAGCGAGGAAATTCCGTTGGCATCTGCAAAAAAGCGCCCCGTAAAAAACAGCATGTACCCGGCTCCCAAGAACAGGAATCCGATTCCGAATTTCACTACCGTGTTGGGCTCCATGCCGCGCTTGGCCAGCCACACCCAAATAGTTCCGGCTACGGCAGCGAAGGCGATTACAAACGCTGAGTTTGCGGAGTTGTTGATTCCGTTCGGGTCCAAATGCATGAAGCCGAGCAGCTCATCACTTAAGTGATTCGCGGCATACAAACTCAACGATCCGCCTGCTTGCTCAAAGATGGCCCAGAAAACTATCGAGAAGAAGATGAAGAATAAAGCGGCTACGAGTTTCTTCGCTTCGGCTGCGCTTCCCTTGGTCATTTCATAGCCCAGATACAACAAGCTGAACGGACCAATCAGATACATGAAGTAGTCGGTGTAAACGGTATTGGCGACCATAATCATGATGGCAGGAATGGCCAGCAAACCACCGGCATAAACCGCTATGTCTTGCCATACCCACGTTTTTCCGATGGCACTCTTCAGTGGCGAAAGGCCGATAGGTCCCAACTGCTGGCGAGTGCGCGTGAAGGTCAATAAGCTGATGGTCATCACCAATGCGGCCAAGCCGAAAGCTACATTCCACGTTAATTCTGCCGGCACAATACCCGACAAAAAATCGCCCTTGCCAATGGCAATACAGAAGTAACCTCCCAGCAATGCACCTACGTTGATGCCTGCATAGAACAAGGAGAATCCATCGTCGCGGCGGCTATCGCCTTGCTTGTAGAGTTGTCCAACCATGCTGGAAATATTTGGCTTGAAAAAACCGGTACCCACCACGTTGAACGCAATACCCAGAAAGAAAAACTCTTTCGGGTCAATAGCAAGAATAATACTTCCAGTAATCATCAGCAGACCTCCCCAAAAGAGCGACTTACGGAAACCGAGAATTTTGTCGGCAAACATTCCACCGATGAAGGTGAATGCATACACCCAGGCCTGTGTGGCACCATATTGCAGATTGGCGGCTTTATCATCCATCAATAGCTGCGTCACCATGAAAAAGGTAAGCATGCCGCGCATACCGTAGAAGCAAAAGCGCTCCCACATTTCTGAGAAGAATAGATACCACAGTTGTTTGGGGTACTTGCCCTCAAAGGTTTGAATTTGTTCGATGGTTTGCATAGTGTCTAGTGTATTCCTTTTTCGTTCATGGTTTTATTGAGGCGACCCAGAAGCAAGAACATCAGGGCCGTGGCGCTTAGGAGCAGGATGAAATTCACCCAGAAGAAATTCGTCTTATCGTCGTAGCTGTCCCACATGCTGGCCAATACGCCGCTCAACTTGTTGCCGATGGAAGTGGCCAAAAACCATCCACCCATCATCAGCGAGGTGATGCTGGCAGGACTTAGTTTCGATACGAGAGACAATCCCATAGGACTCAAAAACAATTCGCCGATGGTAATCACGCCGTAGTTGGCCACGAGCCACCAAGGGCTCACTTTTTCAGTGCCGTTATTACCGGCTTTCACGGCAGCTACCATCACCAACACCGAAAGTCCGCTAATGAGCAGGCCAAACGCTACCTTGGCAGGAGTGGAGGGTTCAGCATTGCGCAGACGCAAGAAAGAGAAGAAGGCGACGACCACGGGCGTCAGCAAAATCACCCAAAATGGGTTAATCGACTGGCTAAGGTTGGTAGCCCACAAACTCACTTGGGTTCCTTCCGCGGGTCGCTGTTCGGCTGTTGCGTTTTTGAAATAGACCGGGTAGTCGAAGGTCTTTTGAACCTTTCCATCTTCCTTGATGAGTCGGAACTGATCATCGTATGCATCAATACTGTCTCTGGCATAGGTGAGTTTCTTGGAGAACTTCAGGTTGTCGGTCACAGTTGCCATCGTTCCGGTTACTTCGCGGTCGGTGTAGCGGTCGGCCCACGTGTTGAGTGCTGATCCGTTGAGCTTGAAAACAGCCCAGAAGAGAATCACTACTGCGAAGATGGTGAGCAGCGCACCAATCTGTTTGCGCTCATCAGGACGAGCGCGGAAGAATAAGGATGCGTAAAATAGAATCACGGGAATGCAAGCGAAAATGAATGCATCAGTGCTGTCGGAACCGAAGATGGCGGCATTCGGGTTGGCCGCTGACTCAACGCCTTTAATGAGCCAACCGATGACACCAAACACCACCGAAGGCAACAGGATGAGCAATACAATCTTGCTCAAGGGCATATCGCCGGGCTGTGTTCCTTTGGCATCGGTGTGGCCTTCGTAGTGGCGAGTGCCCGACATGAATACGATAACCCCGATGATCATACCTATACCTGCGGCGAAAAACGCCCATTGCCACCCGAGCAGAATCATGAGCGCCGCACCAAAGAAGTTGCAGATAAACGCCCCGATGTTGATGCCCATATAGAAGATGTTGTAGCCTTCATCTTTCTTGGCTTTGTATTGTTCGTTCGAATAGAAACTACCGAGCAAGGTGGAGATGTTCGGTTTGAAGAATCCGTTACCCAAAATCACCAGCGTCATCGCTACATACAACATAGGCAGCGAATGAATCCCCATCATCATATAACCGGCTGCCATGAGCAAGCCTCCAATGATGATGGACTTGCGATAGCCCAAATAGCGATCGGCAAGCAAGCCGCCGATGAACGGCGTCAAGAACACGAGTGCGATAAACGTTCCATACAAGTCGGCCGACTCTTTCTCCGTCATACCG
>JBILCQ010000010.1:0-18417 GCA_044353065.1 Flavobacteriales bacterium
GGCGAATGGCGAATGGCGAATGACGAATGGCGAGTGGCGAATGGCGAGTGGATGGCGAGTGGCGAAATTGGTTACTCGCCACTAGCCATTCGCCACTAGTCATTATTTAGCTGCTTTCGCGTGGTCGGCCAGGAACTGAGCCAATCCGTTATCGGTAAGTGGGTGCTTCATGAGGGCTACGATAGCGCTCAGTGGTCCGGTCATGACATCGGCGCCAATTTCAGCACACTTGATGATGTGCATTGGGTGACGAACGCTGGCGGCTAGAATTTCGGTTTCGTATCCGTAGTTGTCGTAGATGAGGCGGATTTGCTCGATGAGGTCTAAACCGTCGGTTGAAATGTCGTCGAGACGGCCAATGAATGGCGACACATACGACGCACCTGCTTTCGCTGCAATCAGCGCCTGGCCGGCAGAGAACACCAAGGTGCAATTGGTTCTGATTCCTTTATCGCTGAAATACTTCAACGCTTTCACACCTTCTTGAATCATTGGAATTTTCACCACAATGTTGGGGTGCAGTTCCGCAAGTTCTTCTCCTTCCCGCACCATACCGTTGAAGTCGGTGGCAATAACCTCGGCGCTTACATCGCCATCGCCGACAATTTCGCAAATGGTTTTGTAATGTTTCATCACATTGTCCTTGCCCGAAATGCCTTCTTTGGCCATGAGCGATGGGTTGGTCGTAACGCCATCCAAAATGCCAAGGTCATGGGCTTCCTGAATTTGCGCGAGGTTAGCGGTGTCGATAAAGAATTTCATGTGTTGTTGGATTGTGCGGCGAAAGTAATCCGCTTCTTTGCAACGCGAAGCCGATGTTTATTTGATGTCGATAAAAATCAGCATTGTGCATGACGATTGGGTGGAAGGGCGACTATGGGCTGGCAAGGAAGAATGGAGAATGGAGAAGGGTTCCGTTCCTTACAAAAATTCTCCATTCTCTGTTTCACCATATAACCGAGTAACGTGATTCACAGATTGCCACTTGCTCAACAGCCTCATTCTCCATTCTCCGGCATCAATGATTCAGCTCATCATGTTGAGAGTGCTTCACCACCTTCACATTACCACCCAAAAGACCATTGACCATTGAAATGAAAATGGCCAGCAGTACGGCCGACCAGAAGCTCTCTATAAAAAAGCCATCTACTAATTGATCGGCAATCATCAGAATGGCTGCGTTAATGACGAGAAGAAAAAGACCTAGTGTGAAAATCGTTGCAGGGATAGTCAGCAACACCAGTAGCGGCTTCAGGAATGCATTTAACAGCGCGAGAACAATGGCAGTGATGATAGCCACCCATGGTTGTTCGAAATGAATGCTGTCCATGAGGTAATCGGCAACAAGCAGCGTGACTGAAGTACTAATCAGCTGTAGTAAAGTTGTTTTGAGTTGATCCTGGTTATGCATGCGGCAAAATTAAGAACGAACCGAACCGCCTCGAACGGGAGTTCGCAGAAAAGCAAAGAGGTCGCATGTGCGACCTCTTTGTATTATTCTATCAAAAAAAGAATTCTTTTATTTCGATACCATCACATTGAAGACGCGTTGGTCGTTGCTACCGATAAGGCGGAAGCTGTACATGCCATTCTCCAGATTTTCAACATTCACACGATGCATGCCGTTGCTCATAGATACAGATTCAGAATGAACGAGAGCTCCTTTGAGGTCGAAGATTTCAAGGGTTGTCCAATCTGTTTTGCCAAGTGGAATTTGGATGAACGACGAGCTTGGGTTTGGATATGCGCTTGCTTCTGACACTTCTTTCGAAGCTTCTTCAGTGCCCAGCGTGATGTCTACGAACTTAATCATAAACGAAGGAACAACTTCGGTTCCGAAGCCGGCGGCATACCAAGTACCCGCGTCTCCAATTGGGGAAACCGCTTCGAGCGTATAGTTCAGACGCTCATCGTAATCATATTCCGATGAGAAGCCAAGGTAAACATCTGCAGAGGCTGTTGCAACGCAGAAGAGGTAGCGTTGGTTGTCGATGAGAGTTACACCTTCTTCGAAAGGAGAGTATACCATTTCACCTTGCAAATTGCTGTCATAAACGTATTCGCCAAATGCCACTGCGTCGAGCAAGTCAAACGCTAGGTTGGCGTCGTTTAAGTCCACGAAATCGTCATTCCATTCAAAGAGAATGGTCTCGAAGTATTCATTGGTGAGCGAGTCTGTAGAAAGTGTTGTTGCTGAGAAGTGAATTCCTTCGGCAAACAAGCGGCTTGCATTCGGATCACGGAAATAGATACATGCTGTGAAGTCGGTTGAGGTAGCGCTGGGGCGGTAATAGTTATCGGCTTGCGGAATCAGTTCCAATGAATCCAAAGCGCCGTAGCTGAAATAAGAATCGCTCATGGTGAACGATGCGGTTCTCACGTTATCATTAACGAAATCATCGATGGAGTCGGAGAGGAGCGTGTAGGAAATGTCATAGCGACCCATGTAGGAGGAAGAAGAAAAATCTTGCATTCCGAACCAAATGCTGTCGCCCACAATTAAGTCGGCTGCATCGGAGGTATCTGCGTAAACCAACTCTCCCTCATTGGTGATGTTCACCGCCATGCGAACACCGGTTTGATCCTGGTACCCGAAGTTATATACCCATGTTCCAAGAGGCACGAAGAATTCGGTGTCATTTTGCGCAATGGCATTTGGAACGAGGGTAGAGGGTGCTACCAAATAGTCTTTTGGATACAGGGCCACGTCGTTGGCATAAAATCCGGTTTTATTACCCAAGAATGCGGTAACCGAGCCGGGACTTGCATTCATCTCAGCAACCAGTTGAGCTCCCAAATCTTGTGTGATGATAACAACCGGAATCGTTACGTCTGCTCCGTAGTCACCTGCGGCAGGAACGATGGGCGCTCCTGGTACGTTATTAATGATTACAACTGCGATGGCTCCGGCGTTTTGGGCACTGGTTGCCTTTTGTCCGAATTGACAGCTTCCGCGATATATGACAGCGATATTTCCGAAAACTTGATCGCCGTTCACGATGCCACCTGCGAGGTCGCAGCAAAGTGAATCGGCAGCGGTACCATCATAGGCCAATACAAGTGTTCCCGTAACTGAGTTATCGGTGATGTTCAAATCGGGACTTCCCCAGCCATTGGCCGGATCGGACCAAGTCATTTCGTAGTCGCCCTCCAGCGATTCCGGAGTCTCTACATAGAAAATTACCTGCGCTTTTGAGCAAATGCTCGCAACTACAAGAAAAGTAACGAGTAAAAGTTGTTTCATGAATTGTGTTTTAAGGTTGATTATTTCGATTGTTTGGTTTGGTTTTGCTGTTTCTTTCCTGAATGTGAGTGCACACATTTATTCTTGAAAGCAGAATGGAATCGCTGAACTTAATTGTGGTGGTATATGTTTATGAGAATTGGATTTCTTCGAAGTCGGATGCGCAGCAACAGTTAGCTACTTTCAGGAGATTTAGTGGTTAATATGGGGACTAAAATAAAAGAATTGCAGGTTAAATAATACACGGCCACAAAAAAATGACAGGGGAACAAATAAAGGCAGAATTAATCGCTATTGGAGATGAGCTGTTGATAGGTCAGACAATCAATACCAACGCCGCTTGGCTAGGTGAGCAATTGAATGCAATCGGCATTCGGGTGCATCGGACCGTTGTCATATCGGATGACAAAAACGAAATCATAGCAGCACTGGATGAAGCATCCTCGCGCAGTCAAATCATCATTATGACCGGTGGCTTGGGACCAACCAAAGATGACATCACCAAACATACGCTTTGTAATTATTTCAATACGGAGCTGGTCATCAATGATGAAGCATTGAAACGAATCACGGAGTTTTTCGAACGCCGCGGATTACCCATGTTAGAAGTGAATCGTTTGCAGGCCGCGGTTCCCGCTGCTTGCCAAGTCATACACAATTTCAAAGGGACGGCTTGCGGCATGTGGTTCGAGCGGGGCGATCGAGTATTCATCTCAATGCCGGGTGTTCCCTATGAAATGAAGGGAATGATGGAGGATGAAGTATTCGGCAAATTGGCGGCCTTTTACCAAAGACCGGTCATACGTCATCGCACCATTTTGACCACCGGGGTAGGGGAGTCTTTTTTGGCCAATCAACTTGCTGAATGGGAGAAGATGCTCGAAGAAAGAAAAATTGCATTGGCTTATTTACCTTCTCCGGGAATGGTCAAGCTTCGTATGTCGAGCTACAGCGAAGAGGGACGCGACGTGGAAGCTGATTTTAGATGTTGTGAAACGGAACTACACAGACTGGTGGGAGAGCATATTTATGGATACGATAAAGAAACCTTGCAGGAAATCGTTGGGTCCTTGTTACGCAGCAAGGGTGCAACTCTTTCTTTAGCCGAAAGCTGCACAGGCGGCACCTTGGCCCGCATGCTCACTTCGGTACCCGGTGCAAGCGATTATTTGATAGCCGGTGTTGTAGCATACAGTAATAAGGTGAAAACGGATTTGCTTTCGGTCGATTCAGAATTAATCCGTCAAAAAAATGTGGTGAGTCGAGAAGTAGCAGAAGCGATGGCTATGGGGGTTCGTAAACGATTTGGAACGGACTGGGCCATATCGACAACAGGTATTGCCGGTCCGGGTGGCGCCAGCGACACTTATCCGATAGGGCTTATATATGTGGCCGTAGCCGGCCCCGAAGGATGCAAATCATTGGAGTTACGACTGGGCAAACGCCGCGAGAGTAATATGGACATGGCTTCATTTGCAGGATTAAATTTGCTCCGAAAAGAATTTTTAGAACAAAAGGCAGATATTTAAAAAAAATGTCGTTTATTTGCCGCCCATTTTAAAAGTATATTGCCATGGCACGCGTTTGTCAAATTACAGGAAAGACCACACAATCGGGACACAAGGTGTCTCACTCGAATATCAAGACCAAGCGTAAGTTCTACCCGAACTTGCAATACAAGCGTTTCTGGCTCGAAGAAGAGAAGCGTTGGGTTGAGTTGCGTGTGACGCCAAAAGGAATGAAGACCATCAACAAAATGGGCTTAATGGCTGCTATGAAGCAAGCCAAGGAGCTCGGTTATATTGCTTAATCCAATCATGTAAAAAAGTGAAAGCACTGCGCAATGCGGTGCTTTTTCTTTGATACGGGTTCGATTACTCACAACAACGGTGTTGAAAGTTTCAGGTCACATACCTATGAAACAAACTGCCATACTATATTTGCGGCTTTTGTTAAAATAAGACTTACCAATTAGTTCAGTTACATGCGTAATAAATCGCTCTTGTGGATCTTCGTGATCCTTCTCACATTGACAGTAGTCTATGTGCTTTCGTTTGGATACGTAGCCCGCAGCTACGAAAAGAAGATTGGCCAGCTGGTGGAAGATTCGCTCAGCACCGCCGGTGTGACATACACGGTGGGTGATTCGGCATACACAGCCCTTTATCGCAAAGTGTTGCGCGACAGCGCTGATGCTTCTGCTTTTCCGGTATTCGGACACAGCTACAACTATTTGAAGGAGCGTGAACTCAACCTCGGTCTCGACCTCAAGGGTGGTATGAGCGTGGTGTTGGAAGTTTCGATTCCGGATCTATTCATAGCTCTTTCAGACAACAACAGCAATGATATATTCCAGAAGTCAATTGCGGATGCCAAGATGGCTCAACGCAGTTCTTCAAAGGCATTTGTCGATTTGTTCTATGATGCATGGAAGAAGAACAATACGGCTGGTCTGGAAATGTGGCGAATCTTCGATACGATGGAGAATAAGGGTAAATTCCCTGCGAAGTCGAGCGACGATGATGTAATCGAAATTCTCCGCAAGGAAGCCGATGACGCTCTCAACAATACAGAGAATATCATCAAGAAGCGTATCGAGCCATTTGGCGTGACGCAAGCAAACGTGCAGCGCCAGTCGCTGACTGGTCGTATTGTAGTGGAATTGCCCGGCGTCGATGATCGTGAGCGCGTTCGCAAAACCTTGAAGGCAACTGCAAACCTCGAGTTTTGGGATACTTATCGCACCGACGAAGTGTTCATGAAGATGTATGAATTGTATGGCACCATCGGAAAGAAGGTTGCTCCTGATTTGTATTCACAAGATCCGGATCGTGACCGCAAGGATTCGTTGATGATGGCTGCGTTGAAAGATACTTCGCTCACGCAAATTCAACAAGATTCTATTCGTACTGCTTACCGCGATACCACTGTTCGTCCGGACAGCTTGTTGACCGAAGGAGAATTGAGCCGCAAGTATCCTTTGCGCAAGATGCAGATTAATCCACAAGCGGGCTCTACGGTAATTGCTTTTGCAATGGTTAGTGACACTGCAGAGATCAACAAGTACTTGAGCATGGACGTGGCGAAGGAAGCCCTTCCACAAGACTTGCGTTTGCTATGGGCTGCTAAGGCGGAGAAGAATGTAGTAGCACTCTATGGAATCAAGGACAAGAGTCTGCGTGGTAAGGCAGAGCTCGATGGTAAGTCAATTGTTGATGCTCGTCAAGACTTCAACATGATTACAGGAGAAGTGGAAGTAAACATGACCATGGACTCTGAAGGTGCTGCTATTTGGAGAGAAATGACTCGTCGCAATGCGGCCGATAACAAGCGTTCAATCGCCATCGTGATGGACAACCTCGTGTTCTCTGCACCAAGTGTGAACAGCGAAATTCCAAACGGAAGCTCTGTTATCCAATTTGGTCGCGCTGCCACCGGAGCTGATCAGCCTAAGCTAGAGCAAGAAGCAAAAGACCTTGCCGGTTTGTTGAAGGCAGGATCACTTCCTGCTCCTGCAAAAATTATCGACGAAGTAACCGTTGGTCCATCTGTGGGTGAAGAGAACATCAATGCGGGTGTGTTGTCATTCGTCATTGCCTTCGTCCTCATTCTGCTTTACATGATATTCTATTATGCATGGGCCGGTTGGGCTGCGAACGTAGCATTGATTGCCAACTTGTTCTTCATGATTGGAGCGTTGGTTTCCATGCAAGGTTCACTTACACTTCCAGGTATCGCAGGTATCGTGCTTACCATGGGTATGGCGGTAGACGCGAACGTACTTATCTACGAACGTGTGAAAGAAGAATTGCGCGCAGGTAAAGGCATCAGTGCAGCGATGAAAGACGGTTTCATCAAAGCGTTGAGTGCGATTATCGATGGTAACGCGACTACATTGATCACGGGTGTGATATTGTTGCTGGTTGGAACAGGACCGATCAAAGGTTTCGCAACCACCTTGATCATCGGTATCTTCACAACACTTCTTACAGCATTGATTATATCACGACTGATTTTGTACCGTCGTTTGGAAAACAAGAAGCCGATTACTTTCTACAGCAACATCACGAAAGATTGGTTTACCAAAGTCAACTATGATTTCGTTGGAAAGCGCAAAATGTTCTATGTGATCTCGATGATCATCATGATTGCCGGAGCGGCTTCGTGGATGACCCGCGGTTTCAACATGGGTGTTGACTTCTCGGGTGGTACATCCGTTCGTGTTGATTTTGCATCGGATGTGAATGTGGATGAGTTGCGTGCTAACGTCGGTTCAGTGTTGGTTGAAGAGAATGGTTCTGCCGCATCAGTCGTAGTTCAAAGCATCGGAAATGGAAGCAGAAGCTACAAGGTGACCACCAACTACATGATTAACTCAGAAAATCCTGATGTGGAAAATATCGTGAGTGCGAAAATGTCAGAAGGTTTTGCCAAAGTGAATTCAGAATTCACGGTAGGCTCCTCCTATAAGGTAGACCCAACCATGAGCGACGACTTCCGCAAGCAGGCTTCATGGGCGACAGTGCTCTCGTTGATTCTCGTGGGTGCCTACATCATGTTGCGCTTCCGCAAGTGGGATTTTGCATTGGGTGCTTCGGTAGCCTTGTTGCACGATGCATTGGTCGTAATTGCAGCCTTCACCCTATTGAATGGTTTCGTTCCTTTCTCATTGGAGGTGAACCAAAACTTTATCGGTGCTATCCTCACGGTAATCGGTTACTCCATCAACGACACCGTGGTAATCTTCGACCGTATTCGTGAATATTTGAGTGGTCGCAAGAATGCGCCAATCGACACAACTATTAACGATGCATTGAACAGCACACTGGGTCGTTCTATCAATACATCCATGACAGTATTGCTGACCTTGTTGGTGATGTTCATCTTCGGTAGCGACGACATTCGTGGCTTCTGCTTCGCAATGATCATCGGTGTAATATCCGGGGTTTATTCAACCCTCTTCATTGCATCGCCTATCGTGGTAGACATGCGCAAATGGGCGAGCAAGAAAGCATAGTCATAAGCATTAGATAATATAAAGGGCCGCATTCGCGGCCCTTTTTTTATGTCTACTTTGTAATTCTGCGATACGTTAAATTGATTCTCGGCGCCAGGCGTGTTTTGGATTTTGGCACAGCGTGTTGCCAGTCATCTTGCATGTTATGCATGAGAAGCAACGAAGAGTCGATTAATTCCAATTCGATTTTTTGTCCGGTGGAACGTTGACGCATTTTGAAGATGCGTTTGCCGCCAAAGGTTACAGAGGCAATTAAGCTTTGGTCCATTTCCGGTTCGTTGTCGCTATGCCAGCCCATGCTGTCATCGCCGCTCCGATAGAAATTGGCCAGCACTGCATTGAATGAAAAGTCAGTGGCAGTCTGCAATTGCAATTTGATTTCGTTGATTAGTTCCGGAAACTCAGCTTCGGGCCATTGAATGGAGCTGTATTTATACGCAGGACCAAACCAACAGGTGAGTCGCGGTTCGTTGTGTAATTTTCCGAAAACACGAATTTCATTTTGCTGCCAAGGCAATTGATTGCGCATGGCGTCGAAATGGCTGCGTTTGAAAAAATCGGGGTAGTAAATTAGTTGCTGAGGTCCGTTGGAGTAAACAACGATTTTGTTCATGGACGAGAAGTGTCTTGCTCGTTGATGTTTTCTTTCGGAGCCGGATTGTGTGCGCTTGGTTTGGGTGCCTCTTCCACATCCATTTGATCCAATCGCAAGGCGCTCGTCTGCTTCTTCACTTCCGATGCGCCTTTGAGAATTTCATCTTGTACATCTTTGGTTGCATTGCGAAATTGATACATCGCCTTTCCAAGCGTTTGGGCCAAAGAAGGAATGCCCTTCGCCCCGAAGAACAGAAGGTATACGAATAATATCATGATTATTTCACCGGTGCTCACGTTGCAAATGTAACACTGTGAACCGCTCGCGGTTCATGAAAAAGTGGAATGTGTGAGAACAACGACACCTGCTATACTCCTACTTTCGGCCCATTAATTTCCTTGACCATGGCCACACCCCATATTCAGAAGCTTAGTGCAGCGGGCTTGCTTGTAACTCTCGGTATTGTATATGGAGATATTGGAACGTCGCCATTGTATGTGATGAGCGCTATAGTAGGCGATAAACCAATAACGGAAGATTTAGTATATGGGGCTCTTTCTTGCGTGTTTTGGACACTCACAAGTCAAACAACACTGAAATATATCTTATTGACCTTGCGTGCGGATAACAAAGGCGAAGGAGGTATTTTCTCACTTTACGCCCTTGTGCAGCGCAAAGGCAAGTGGCTTTTTTGGCCAGCCATTATCGGAGCAGGAACTTTGATGTGCGATGGAATGATTACGCCTCCTATCTCTGTTTCATCCGCCATAGAGGGGCTTAGGGTGTTCAATGAAGATATTCCTGTAGTGCCTATTGTAATTGTCATACTAACGATGCTATTCATATTTCAGCGTTATGGAACCAAATTGGTGGGAAAAACCTTCGGCCCCATAATGCTTGTATGGTTTACCATGCTTGCTGTTTTAGGGGTGAGTCAGATAATGCTGAATCCTTCTGTACTAAAAAGTCTCAATCCTATTTATGCATATAATCTGCTCAGCGAGTACCCAGGAGGTTTTTGGCTGTTAAGTGGTGTATTTCTCTGCACAACAGGAGCAGACGCTCTGTACAGCGACCTTGGACATACAGGGCGTCAAAACATTCAAGTAAGTTGGATTTTTGTGAAAATAGCTCTAGTGCTGAATTACCTGGGTCAAGGAGCCTGGTTAATTAGCCAACCCCAACTCGATGGCCGAAGCCCCTTTTATAGTATCATGCCCGATTGGTTTCTAATTCCGGGAATAATAATCGCGGCATGTGCTGCTGTAATCGCCAGCCAGGCCCTTATTACGGGGTCATTTACGCTTATCAGTGAAGCGATTAACTTGAATTTTTGGCCAAAGGTTGCAACAAAATACCCTACCGATCTGAAAGGGCAACTCTATATACCAAGCGTCAATTGGTTGCTCTATGCAGGATGTATCGCAGTGGTTCTCTTCTTCGGTGAATCCAAGAAAATGGAAGCAGCATATGGTTTCTTCATCACGATTACAATGATGATGACTTCCACCCTTTTGTGTTACTATTTGGAATATAAGCGACATTGGCCAGCCTGGAGCGTGGGCTTAATTTTCGCATTATTCATCACAGTTGAGTTTTCTTTTTTCATTGCAAATAGTATGAAATTAAAGGAAGCTTGGATGATGTTGATTGTTTATCTCATACTTATTCACGTCATGTGGGTCACCTACATGTACCGAAAAATGAGTAACTACTTTCTTCAGTTTGAAGATCTCGATAGCTATGTAGGCACTCTGCGTGAGTTGTCGAACGATAAGTCGGTTCCGAAATACGCAACGCATTTGGTTTTCCTTACCAAGGCGAATTTTAACCATCAGGTCGAAAAGAAAATCATGGAGAGTATTCTATCCAAGACACCGAAGCGTGCCGATATCTATTGGTTCGTTCACGTCGATCGCTCCAACGAACCATACACGCGCGAATACACGGTAGATGAATTGGAAAATGACCTTGTAGTGAAAATCAACATCAAGCTGGGTTTCCGTGTGCAGCCACGATTGCACAATTTCTTCCGATTTATTGTCGATGAAATGGTGGAGCGGGGTGAAATCGATTTGAAGGCGAAGCCCGAGCCGTATGCGAAGTACAACGACGAGCACGATTTCAAATTTGTAGTGCTCGAGAAGTTCCTTTCAGCCGACAATGACTTAAGTGTTCGCGACAGCTTTATCACGAACGCATACATTGCATTGAAGCACGTGAGCTTATCCGATATCGATGCCTGGGGATTGGAAGAGAGTGACACTGTGTTGGAGAAAGTTCCGCTTGTGGTCAACCCGGCGCAACGTGTCATGCTCAAACGAAATGAATCGTAAACTGATGAGGAAAGTTCTTTTTACTGGAGTGATAGTGTCTCTTGTGATTGTTTTGTCTTCCTTTAATTCACCTACAGACACTCCGTTTGCATTACTTCGTCAATACATGTCGGGTAGCTTTTCAAGTGAGTTGCAAAGCCGACATGATAGCGATTACTTCGACATTCGTTTACGCATGGAGCCCATTTGGAAAGCCAATGACAAAGAGTTTTATCTGTATGTTGAGCAAGCCATGAGCTCAGCCCTCGATAAACCCTATCGCCAACGGATTTATCGTGTCGTGAAGCAGTCAGAAGATAGCTTCGTAAGTTATATCTATACCATGAATGCTCCGCAACGATTCACGGGTAAGTTGGGTAGCGATGAGATTTTCAGTTCGATAACGCCTGATTCATTGAAGGCGCTTGACGGTTGTGAGGTAGTTCTTGTTTTCAATGAAAAAAACAATCAGTTTGAAGGTGCAACAGCCGAGCGCACGTGTCCAAGCACACGCTCGGGCGCAACGTTTACAACGTCAAAGGTTGTAATAGGTCCCGACGGAATGAATAGTTGGGATCAAGGTTGGAATGATGCCGGAACACAGGTATGGGGCGCCACCAAAGGCGGGTACGAGTTTCTGAAACAATAATGCTGTTCTTTTTTACCTCATAAGCTGAATAGACCCGGAACGCTCAATCGTTTCTGTGTCGAATCCTTTTACACGAATTGTAAATCCGTATGCTTGATTTTGAGCGTAATAATATTGGTCTCCGGCTTCGCCAACCCAAACTTCTTCAGGGTCGGTAGAGTGGAAAACTACCGCACCCCACCGATTGAAAATGGTCAATTCGTATTCCGAAAACCCACGGCCGACCACCCGAAAAACGTCGTTAATTCCGTCGCCATTCGGAGTAAATGCGCTTGGGATATAAAAATAGGTAGAACCTAGAATTTGAAATTGCTGCGTATTTGTGCAGCCGATTTCATTGGTCGTGGTCAAGAAAGTAACATAATCACTGAGACCATCAAACTGGTGTACAACAATAGAATCATAGCCGTTGTTGCCATCACCAAAATCCCATTGATAAACACAGTTGTCGCATGCGGGTTGGGGCATCGCTGTGAATTCAAAGAGCTGATCGCCAACGTTTACGACAGAGAAATTAGCGATAATTGGTTTGACCTCAACATTGACTTCTTCTTCAGTCAAACGTCCACAGATATCACGGGCAACTACCGAGAATGTTCTACTGAATTCGGGAACGGCCGTAAGCATGTCGCCGCTGTATTCGTTATCCCATTCAAAGAGATATGGCCCCTCGCCGCCGGCAGCAGTAGCCCACAGCAATACGGACTCATTTACACAAATAGCTGTGTCAGCTGAAGCTGTTACTACAAGCGGAGTATCAGGGATGTTAATCGTAATTGTGTCTGACGCTACTGTTGAGCAAGCATCGCTTACGAGCAGCACTACATCCTGTGTCGTAAATGTTTGAAAGCTGAGTGTGTTTTGTGTTCCTTCCACTTCATCATCAACAAGCCATTGATATTGGAATCCACCGCTTCCACCCAGAATGGTTGCCGATAGGAGCGTGTTGTCGATGCACGATGCATCAATGTCTTCTCCAAGGGTTAAGTCAATGATAGGGTTGATAATCTCGACAGTTGTTGAAGCCGAAGCCGTTGCGCCACATGCATCAGTTACGAATAAGTCAATAGCTGTATCAAAGTTGAAAGCGGAATTAAGTGTGCTGGCAGTGCTGATAGGAGCTCCATTGGCAGACCAGTTGAAATCCCAGTTGGCGATTGGGCCGCTACCGCCGCTTATGATTGGTGGTATGGAGATGATCGTTTGGCAGTTGCCTTGAAGGTTTTGTGGAAGCGTTAGGTCGATAGGAGGACTTTCAATGACCAATTGACTTTCGACTTCAACCGATTGACCGCACTGGTCCGAGACAATAACGGTAATGGTCCCTTCATTCACAGCAGGTGCGGCGTAGTTGTCCAGCCCCCAATAATTCCAGTCGATAATTCCGTTAAATTGCCATTCGTAGTTGTAACTGCCGAAGGGTATGCTTCCACCACTGGGAACGACGGTTAGGTTGCAATTAGATCCGCATGTTACGGTGTGAATTGCCGGCATAGTAGCTGTCAGCGCAGGAGCATTGACGGTGACATTAAATTGATCGGTTCCTACAAAATTGCATTCGTCGGTAACTGTCAATGTGAGCATACCTGCGTTACCCGAGCCAATAAACGAGGTGCTGCCACCACTTGTAAACGTGCCATCTCCCGCGATCCATGAATACTGATAGGGAGCAATGCCACCGCTAACATTGGAGTAAATAGTAGCGAAATCATTGCAATCGAGCGGGAAGGCATTGTCTTGGTCAACGATATCAACCACGAGCGGCTGTGCCTGTAGCACATTCACCGTGAACTGGGCATCGTCGCCCGCAAGTCCGCATGTGTCGGAAACGGTTAGCAAATAGGTTGTTTGAACAAGAGGCGAAACATCAATAGTTTCCGTCGTTTCTCCGGTGCTCCACGTGTATCCGTAATTGGCATATCCTCCGGTGATAATAGGTTCTAACGTTTGAACAGCACCTTGGCAAATCGTATGGTTGACCCCTTGCACTTGCAATGGCTCGGGTAGGTCGTTGATGAAGAATTCAAACGTTGATGAAATAGTGGCATCGGAACATTCCGCAATATTGGTGATGTTCATAATGACTGTTTCTTGGCCTTCAGCTCCGTCGTTATCGAATGCATCGATGTACAACGAAACTTCCATTTGGTTTGGAGCAAAGGTGATGGAAGAGGGCATGGCAGTGTAATCGACACCATTAACAGCTGTTCCGGTGAATTCTAATTCAGCGATGAGCTGCTGGCTTGGATCGCCGTTGGTTGGGCGCTGAAAAACAATGTAACCATCGCTGCACGTCTCATACATGGTGTCGCCGTTGGGACCACCTGCCGTCAGGTTCAGAGTAGTTTGAACCACAAGGTTGCTGGAAAACGAGTCGCGCTGCAAAAACACAGAAGAGGCCATTGACGGGTCGCTCGTATCACAAATGGCAAGTTTGATGTGAAATGTTTGTCCGCATTGCACAATAGCGGTTGCAGTTAACACATCGGTGTAACCATCCATTTGCATGTAATAAGGGTCTGTGTGTTCGGGGGCATCGAAAGCAAGTCCACCATACTGACCATCTTGATTGTAGAATTCGCAACTCGTGCACGGACCTGTATTGCCATTGCCGTTGTTGATCGTACCAATGGCAACCGGTGCATTGGTCACGGGCACGCGGGCTATGTTGTCGGCATTGTTGGCATAGGGGCCATTGATGCCGGGGCCACTAATGAAAAATCCAAAAATGTCATTGTAATCAGTACCTACCCATTCATCATACTCTTCCGAAGCCCATACATATTGGAATTGAAGTGTGTCGCCTAGTGGAACAAAGTCGAATTCAATAATGATCCAGTCGTTGACATCCACAAAATTTGGGTCAGCTCCCGGAATAACTTCTTGAATCAGCGCAAGCAAATCAGGGTCCTGGCCCATTACGCCTCCGGTGCCTGCGCCTGTAAATCCACCATTGCCATTGGGGCCTACAAGGCCGGCAACATCGCCTGTTGTCATGGCAAAACCCGATAAAATACCAAGGTTGCAATTGGCGCAATCGAATCCACCAACTCCTGGACTCACTACGTTAGCAGGACCACCATTGTAAGTGATATTCGAAACGGTGACGTTCTGTCCGAGAAGCACATTTTGAACGTATTGCTCCACAGTTAAATCACCACTGGTAATCAGTTGTGCATTCAGTGAAAAGAATCCAAGTAGAAATCCAAAGGCAAGAAGTAGTCTTTTCATAATGATTTGGTCTTCTTAGTTAAGTCGGTAATACGCATGGAAAGGTTGCTTTACAATCAGTTCATGCGGAAGAAATATCGTTACGAATGTACTTCATTTGCACTATGAATTCAAAGGAAGAAGCAGCTGTATTTCAAACAGATTTGCTGGGTCGAGTTATTTGGAACCACTATTTCGAAAAGCAATCAAGTGAGGTGGGGCTTATTATCGATGGAGAAGAGGATGAACCGATGCCTTCGTCCTATTTTTTCAGGGAGCTTGAAGGTATGAATGATGCCGAACAGGAAGCGCTATTGCAATGCCGAGGGCGCATTTTGGATGTGGGGGCAGGTGCAGGTTGCCATTCACTTATTCTGCAGGAACGAGGTTTTGAGGTTGTGGCACTGGAACGGTCGGCGAGATGCTGCGAAGTCATGCGCTCTCGGGGTGTGAAAGAAGTAGTAGAATCCGACATCATGAATCTGCCTTTCGGCAAGTTTGATACGATACTGATGCTCATGAACGGATTTGGAATTGCGGGTACCGAACAAGGCCTGGTCGAATTGCTTTCCCATGTAAAGGGATTGCTTGCCCCGGGTGGAAAAATACTCGGTGATTCCACCGATATACAGTACTTCAAGGAAACTCCTCCCGAAATGGATTTAACTGCGCAATCACAAAATGAAGTGCTTTTTGAAATTCACGCAAACGGCATGTCTGAGCGTTTCCCGTGGGTATATCCGGATGAATTTTTATTGGAGTCTATGGCCGAAGAAGTAGGGTTGCAATTCCGAGTCCTTATGTACACGGATGAGTATCACTTTCTCTGCGAATTTTATCAGTAGGTCAAAAGTTTATCTAATTGCACGAAGCACAAGTTGATTGTGTCATATTTGCCACACACAAACACGCTATGATTAACTGTGCTATTATCGGTTATGGCTACTGGGGCCCCAATCTGGTGCGCAACTTCGCTGCCACTCCCAACACGTCGGTTCACACAGTAGTCGATTTGCGCCCCGAGCGATTGGCCCTGGTTTCTCGCGCCTACCCGAACATCAAGGTTACTTCCGATATCGATTCTATTTGGTCGAACGAAGAGATAGATGCTGTCATTATTGCTACGCCTGTTTTTACCCATTTCGATTTGGCTAAAAAGGCATTGCAATCGGGCAAACATGTGTTGTTGGAGAAACCGCTGACCGACACGGTTGCGCATGCAGAAGAATTGATAGCCCTTGCCAATCAACATGGCAAAGTGCTCATGGTTGACCATACTTTTCTCTACACCTCGGCGGTGCAGAAAATGAAGAGTCTGATCGAATCAGGTGAATTGGGCGACGTGAAGTATTTCGACTCTACGCGCATCAACCTCGGCCTTATTCAACAAGATGTGAATGTGCTGTGGGATCTAGCGCCTCATGACATATCCATACTCGACTACCTCATTCCGGCAAAGCCCGTCAGTGTGCAGGCCACCGGTATCAGCCACATTCACAATGGTATTGAGAATATCGCTTACCTCACTGTAAAATATGCGCACGACTTCATCGCCCATTTTCATTGCTCCTGGTCATCGCCAGTGAAAATTCGCATGATGCTGTTAGGCGGTGACAAGAAAATGGTAGTGTTCAACGACATGGAACCCACCGAGAAAATTCGCATTTACGATACCGCTCATACCGTGAGCACCGATGAAGAGAAGCAACGCATTCTCGTCGATTATCGGGTCGGGGATGTGTTCATGCCCAAACTCGAAATGAAGGAAGCTCTTGGCGGAATGGCCAAGGATTTCATACAGTCCATCATGACCGGTTCAAAGCCAATAGCAAGCTACGAATCAGGTCTCAACACCATACGAATACTCGAAGCAGCTCAAATATCAATCAAAGAACAAGGACGCGAAGTTTTGATTTGAAATCAAAAAGCACCCACACAATTTAAACTCCGTCCCACCGCACATTAGTCATTTGTCACTCGTCATTCGCCACTTTCATGGAAACCCTCACCATCAACACCGATAAACAATCCCTCAACAACGTGAAAGTTGGGAAGGATGTAAAGATTTTCAATTTTGTAAATGCCTATGGTTGCAGCATCGACGATGGCAGCAAGGTGGGTGCGTTTGTGGAGATTCAAAAAGGATCGACCATCGGAAAGAATTGTAAAATTTCCAGTCATACCTTCATTTGCGAAGGTGTGCATATCGAAGACAATGTCTTCATCGGTCATAACGTAACGTTCATCAACGATCGTTTTCCGAGGGCAACTAATGCCGACGGAAGTTTGCAAACCGATGCCGATTGGCATGTCGAGGAAACGCGCATAAAAAAAGGCGCTTCCTTAGGCAGCAGTGTCACGGTGCTCTGTGGCGTCACAGTAGGCGAGAACTCCATCGTAGGAGCCGGCTCAGTTGTGCTGAAGGATGTGCCCGATAATACCATTGTGGCGGGCAATCCGGCCAAGGTCTTACGTCGGGTAAGCGACCGCTAGAACGTGCAAGCCGAAAGTTGTAGGACAAAGATTTTATTCATACGAATAAGGGCATCCACCGGGTGCCTTTTTTGTTCCTTTCAGATGTATCTTGCCGGCTCAATCAACTACGATTATGTCGAATAATACACAGGTGTTACAGAAGATTCCATGCCTCGATCTAAAGGGTCAGCATGATCAAATCAAGGATGAAGTGTTTGCGGCGTTTGAACGCGTTTATGAGAAGACAGCTTTTTCAGGTGGTCCTTTCGTAGAGGAATTTGAAAATGCGTTCGCGACTTACATCGGTGCGAAATACGCTATTGGTGTGAATAACGGGACCACTGCTCTTCATCTCGCGATGCTGGCTTTGGGCATTGGTGTGGGTGATGAAGTTATAATTCCAGCCGACACATTCATTGCTACCGCGTGGGGTCCATCGCATGCAGGTGCAACTCCTGTGTTTGTGGATTGCACAGCCGATACTTGGCAAATAGACATCACCAAAATCGAAGAGAAAATAACTCCTCGCACGAAAGCAATTATCGGCGTGCACCTCTACGGTCAGCCATTCGATATTGAAGGTGTGCAAGCTATCTGCAAGAAGCACAATTTGTTTTTGATAGAAGATACCGCTCAGGCACAAGGAGCGCGCTACAAGGGAACAACCGTGGGTGTTTTTGGTGAAATGGCCTGTTATAGTTTTTATCCTGGCAAAAACCTGGGTGCATGCGGTGAAGCGGGGGGCATCACCACGAACAATGATGCATACAAGAAGCATTTGCATTCGCTTCGCAACCACGGCTGTGAGGTGCGCTACTACCACGATGAGGTTGGATACAACTACCGCATGGGCGGATTGGAAGGTGCTTCACTCACCATCAAACTGAAATACCTCGAGGGGTGGAACAACCG
>JBILCQ010000011.1:0-18380 GCA_044353065.1 Flavobacteriales bacterium
AGGCCGCTGAGTTTCATGTTGCACCTAAAATTGTACTGGAGGATGCGGACTATCTCGTATGCTGGGAGCAAATCAACTCATCGAATCCATTAGAAATTGCTGCAGAAGGAACCGGGTTTCCGCAAGACGAGACTTGGGAGTGGGCATTGGTCGAAGTTCCAGGTGTTGAATTGTTCGATTCAGTTGCCATTGAAATTGTGTCCCCTCTTCAAAACGGTATTTATTCCGTAATCGCCCGTCAAAATGAAATCGAAACCGGTTGCAACAACAGCGACACCGCATTCGTGTCAATTAAGCTAATACCGTGCAGTCTGGTTATTCCGAATATCATGACTCCAAATGGAGACGATCTCAACGATGCATTCATCGGGCAGGAAGATGTTTTTCGGGCCGGAATCAACGCAGACGTGATGGTTTTTAATCGTTGGGGTACGGTTGTTTACGAGAACAAAAGGTATATCGGCGATTGGCAAGCGGCTGAATTACCTGATGGCACCTATTACTATATCGTGAAGATTACAGGTAACGGGCTGAACGATATCTACGAAGGAGACCTTACGATATTGAGGTAACCTCAGTGTGTTCGCTCTTTAAGCTGCTCCACTAGTTGCAGTATGCCTTCTTTTTTGTGAGTGGCGATGCTCAGTGCATGCAATTTTTCGAGTGCCGTTTGATGGTACTTGTGTGTCATCGACTTGATGAATTCCTCCACATCATAAGAAGCGTAGATGCTCTTGACACGCTCAACTTTATGTGCTGTATTCTCCAAGACAGATTCACCCGTGATGATTTTTCGCTCTTCTTCTGTGGCTTGCTCGAGCGCTTTAATGGATAGCAATGTTTTCTTGTTTGCGATGATGTCGCCACCAACCTGCTTGCCGGTTTGGTTGCCATCGCCATACGTGTCGAGGTAGTCGTCCCACAATTGAAAGGATAATCCTAACGCAATGGCGAAGTCATACAAGTGGTTTTGATCTTCGAGGGAAGCGCCGCCAATGATGGCTCCAATTTTCATCGCACCTCCTAAAAGCACGGATGTCTTCAGTCGAATCATCTCGATGTATTGATCGACCGACACATCGGTTCTGGATTGAAAATCCATATCGAGCTGCTGACCTTGACATACTTCGAGCGCTGTGGTGTTGAATGTTTGCAGCACAGCAGGTAAGCGCTCGCTGTTCGTTTTGATGATTAGCTGGTAGGCCTGAATGAGCATCGCGTCGCCACTGAGAATGGCAACGTCTCTGTTCCATCGCTCATGCACGGTGGGCTTACCTCTGCGAATAGGCGCGTTGTCCATGATGTCGTCGTGCATCAAGGTGAAATTGTGAAAAATCTCTAGCGCGATTGCCGGGTAAACGGCCGGTTCAATTTCATCGGTAAAGGCGTCGGCGGCCAAGAGTGTGAGCAGAGGCCTCACACGTTTACCTCCGAGTTGAAGAATATAATTGACAGGTTGAAGTATACGCTCCTCGCCGTTTTTTCTGCAAAAGCCATCAATCTTTTGGTTGATGAGGGCTTGGAAATTTTCCAGCGTTTGCATGCTGCTATTTACCGGCTTTGAGTTGATTGAGGATGTATTTTCCATACCCGCTATTAACAAGCGGTTGGGCTATTTGTTCGGCCTGAGCATCGTCGATAAAGCCCATGCGCCAAGCGATCTCTTCGATACATCCAATCTTTAACCCTTGACGTTCTTCGATGACCTGCACATATTGACCTGCCTGCATCAGTGAGGCAAATGTTCCGGTGTCGAGCCAGGCGGTGCCGCGGTCCATGCGCTGCACTTTCAATCGACCTTGACGCAAATATTCCTTATTGACATCGGTGATTTCATATTCGCCTCGAGCACTTGGCTTGAGGTTGCGCGCAATTTCCACGACGTCGTTATCATAGAAATAAAGTCCGGGCACGGCATAGTTGCTTTTTGGTTGTGCGGGTTTTTCTTCGATGCTTATCGCTTTTCCATGGGCATCAAATTCGACTACACCATATCGCTCGGGATCGCTTACGTGGTAGGCATAGACCATTCCTCCATCGATGTCCGTATTCTCGCGCAGCATGTGCCCAAGTCCGCGACCGTAAAAGATGTTGTCGCCCAGAATGAGTGCCGCTTTTTCGTTGCCAATGAAATCGGCTCCCAGAACAAATGCTTGGGCTAAGCCATTAGGTACTTCCTGCACCTGATAGCTGAAATTGCAGCCAAGTCGTTTACCATCGCCCAGGAGTTTTTGGAAACCGGGCAGGTCATGCGGTGTAGAAATGATGAGAATATCCCGGATGTTGGCAAGCAACAGTGTCGACAGCGGGTAGTAGATCATCGGCTTGTCGTAAACAGGCATGAGTTGCTTACTAACCGCAAGTGTCAAAGGGTAGAGGCGAGTGCCGCTTCCACCGGCGAGAATGATTCCTTTCATACCGAGTGAATTTATTCTTTTTCGATTTCGAATTTACGCACGCTCCAATCGTCGTAGTGGAGATCGTCTTCTTCGTCGAGTGTCTGGAAAAATGGTTCCTGAAACGATTTAGTTGTAATTCTTTTTTGAAATGAAAGAAGCAAAGCAGGAAGAATGACCAGATTTGTAATCATTGCAACCAACAAAGTCACTGCAGTGAGCACTCCCAATGCGCGCGTTCCCTCAAACTCACTGGCAGCGAAACAACCGAAACCAAATAAAAGAACAAGTGATGTGTACACCATGCTTGCTCCTGTTTCGCGGATGGCCAGCAGGGCCGATTCCTTGATTTTCCAATTGTGGTATTTGAGCTCCTGACGGTATTTGGCGAGATAATGAATGGTATTGTCGACCGTAATACCGAGTGCAATTGAAAACACCAGAATAGTAGATGGCTTCAGCGGAATGTCAATGAATCCCATGATGCCCGCTGTCATGATTTGCGGAATGATGTTCGGGATAAACGAAATGAAAACCATGCGAGCACTCCAAAACATGAAGGCCATCATCAACGAAATAATGATTACACCGAAGAGCAGTGAGCTGAACAGGTCGCTCACCAGATAGTTCGTGCCTTCAAGGAAAACAATCGATGTACCTGTCAGCGTGACTTTGTACTTGGTCGGATCGAAAATGCTGTCGATTTGCGGTTTCAGCTCGGCCATGAGACGATCCATCTCTTTTGTTCCGATGTCGGCCACTTGTGCCGTAACGCGAGTAAGGCGGTTGGTACTGTCGAGAAAGGTTTTCTGAGCGCCCTTGTTGGCTTTGTTTTCATCGCCAATGAATTCCCCAATGAATGCCTGCTCTTCTCGCGGTATAAGTGAGTAGTAGGAAGAGTCGCCCATATAGAACGACTGACGGATAAACTTAATAGCATCTACAATTGACAAGGATCTCGAAAAGGGATGAATGGTGGTGTCCTTGAGAGTGAGCGTATAGTTGGCAAGAAGCGCTTGTAGCTCTTCAATTTTCTTCAGGTTTTTGTCTTTCGTAATCTGACCTTTCTTGCCGCAGTCAACGAGAATTTCAAAAGGCATGACACCATTGAAATTCGATTCGAACCATTTCAAGTCGGTTATTACCCGGTCGCTATCCGGGATGTCGTCGACGATATTTCCGGTGGTGTGAATTCGACTGATCCCGTAAAGTCCTGCTACACTGAGAATAATTGTAACGATGTAGATTGGTTTCCGGTGAAAAATAACCACGCTCACCAGCGAGTCGAGAATTTTCTCGAGCCAGGGCGAATTCAGATGTCCCAGGTGACGCTCGGTAGGCGGCGGCAGGTAGCTATAGACAATCGGGAACACGATGAGTGAAAGGAAAAATGCAAGCAGGCAATTAAGACTGGCAATTACACCGAAGTGTTTCAGCAAATCGCTCGAGGTGAAAATAAACGTAGCAAAACCAACAGCAGTGGTGGCATTGATCATGAATGCGGCAGCCCCTGCTTTTTGAACGACACGAGCCAGTGCTCTGGTTTTATTGCCATAGCGCTGGTATTCCTGGTGGTATTTCGTTACGAGATAAATACAATTCGGCACCGTGGTCACAATCATCAGCGGCGGTATCAATCCCATCAGCATGGTGATGGGGTAGTCGAACAGTGCGATGCTGCCCATGGCAATGACGACCGAAACCACAACCACACTCATGACTACCAGTGTCACCTTCACACTGCGGAAAAAGACAAGCAGCAATGTCATGCAAATGATGGCCGACAGAATTGTAAAGAATTTGAGCTCGGCCTTCACCTTTAAGGTCATCACCGAACGTATGTAAGGCATACCTGACACGTATGTTTGAATGCCCGTCTCGCGCGTGAAAGTGTCCGAAAGTTCGAGCATGCGCTCTACTGCATTTCCTCTGTTTTCCGAGTTGAACAATCCGGCATTCACGAAAACCATCATGAGCCCTGCATGCGTCCGGTCGTTGAAGAGTAGGTTTTTGTAAAACGGAAGTTGATAGAGAACATCGCGAATAGAGTCGAGCTCAGCTTGTGACGTTGGGTCGTGTTCGAGCAATTGCCTAAACTCGAATCGCTGTAAAACTGTATCTTTTACGAGGTTGTAGCAATTGGCAGTCGAAAAAATGCTGTCCACCATGGGTGTAGGAACGCCATCTACATCCACTGTGGTGGCTTGAAGGTCGCGCAAGAGTTTGCGCCATTGGTTGAAATTATCTAATTCCCAGATTCGCTCGTCGCGATAACCAATCGCCAGCACAGTTCCGTCTTCACTGAATTGATCAATGAAACTGCGGTATTCTACAAACGTGCTGTCGTCTTCGGGCAATACACCTCCGAATTTGTAGCTCATACGTGCATATTGCGACTGCCATCCCATGAAGATGGTTAGCACGAGCAGAACCGCCGCCAGAGGCACCCGGTACCGCAATATGAAAGCTCCAATTTTACCCCACATGGTATTGGCGGCAAAGAAACGATATTAAGTGCACGGATACCAAAAATTGATGTAGGTTTGAAGCGTTATGTTGAAGCAAACCATCCAGCAAAAATTACAGGTCAAATTATCCCCTCAGCAGATTCAATTAATGAAAATGCTGCAGATCCCTACCATGGAATTGGATCAGCGCATCAAGGAAGAGATGGAGGTGAATCCGGCATTGGAAGAGGGTGCAGACGAGAATGAAAGCAATGAAGACGAAGATTCTCAGGACCAGCAGGAAGAACAGGAGAATGAGACGAAGGAGGAGGACGAAATCGACCTCTCGGATTATTTCGACGACGATGAGACGCCCGATTACAAGCTGAAGGTCAACAATCACAGTGCAGATGATGAAGAGCGGGAGACGCCTCTCGGTGCTGGCCGAACGTTTCAGGATTTGCTGTATGCTCAACTGGGCATGACCGAACTCGATGAGCACCAGCGCTTGCTGGCAGAGTACTTAATTGGAAACCTCGACGAAAACGGCTATTTGCGCAGAGAGTTGGTGGCCGTTGCCAATGATTTGGCGTTTACCATGAATATAAGCACTACCGTTGCTGAGTTGGAAGAAGTGCTCACGGTCATACAAGAGCTCGACCCTCCGGGCGTGGGTGCTCGTGATTTGCGGGAATGCCTACTTATTCAGGTCAAGCGATCGGAAGTTCGCAATGCCGACACAATGTTGGCTGAGCGCGTGCTGGTGAAGTTTTTCGAAGAGTTTACGAAGAAGCATTACGAAAAAATTGCCAAGCGCCTCGATATCGAAGAGAATGACCTTAAACCGGCCATCGATTACATCCTTCACTTAAACCCGAAGCCCGGCAATAGCATGCTTGAGTCCACGCGCACAGTTCAGCACGTTGTTCCTGATTTTTTGCTGGTTGTAGAAGATGATGAACTGAAGCTTACACTGAACTCGCGCAATGCGCCTGAGTTACGCATCAGCCGTGAATACCGTGAAATGATGCAGCACTACGCAAAGTCGAAAGTAAAGGACGCGAAGGAGAAGGAGGCGCTCTTATTTGTGAAGCAAAAAATTGATAGTGCCAAGTGGTTTATCGATGCCATCAAGCAGCGCAACGATACGCTTTTATATTGCATGCAGGCGATTGTGAACTATCAAAAGGAGTTCTTCCTTTCGGGTGATGAAACCAAGTTGAAGCCCATGATTTTGAAGGATATTGCCGACATCGTGCATATGGATATTTCCACCATTAGTCGAGTTGCCAATAGCAAGCATATTCAAACACCTTACGGAACCTACCTGCTGAAGTATTTCTTCAGTGAGAGTTTGAGTACCGACGATGGAGAAGAGGTTTCATCGCGTGAGGTGAAGCAGATTTTAAAGGATGCTATTGAGGCAGAGCAAAAGCGAAAGCCGCTTACCGATGAGAAGTTGATGAAGTTGCTGAATGAAAAGGGCTATAATATTGCACGCCGCACAGTGGCCAAATACAGAGAACAATTGGGGATACCGGTTGCACGATTGAGAAAGGAATGGTAGATACAACCACACAAAATACAGATGAATCCTTGAGACATAGGGCCACTTATCGCGTTGCACAAGTTCTTTCTCTTGTCTTCCATCCGCTGTGGATGCCACTGATTATTTATTTATCGGTTCGTACCATTGACCCATACTACATTGCTCCTTCGCAGGCCGACTATTTTGTTTTCTTGCTTCTCGGCATCAACATCGTGGCGCCTGCGGTGAGTATGCTCATCATGATTAAATACGGCATGCTGAGTAGCATTGAATTACGAAATCGAAAGGAACGATTTGGACCGTATTTACTCGTCATATTCTACTACGCATTGTCTTATTTCATGCTTCGCTGGAAGGGACCCTACTTGCCAGATACTGTGTTTAGTTTTTTCTTATCCGTTATTGTTTCTCTCATTATTAGTTTATCGATCAACAGCGTTTGGAAAATCTCAGTGCACATGCTGGCACAAGGAGGTGTGTTTGGAACGTTACTCGCACTGAATGTAATTCACCCCAACCTGGATACTGTATATCCGGCTTTGTCGCTGCTTATGGCTGGGGTTACCGGTTACTCGCGCTTATACCTCGACGCCCATACACACGGTCAAGTGTATGCCGGTTTTTGTTTGGGGGCTGTAGTGAACTGGTTGATTATTTCGCAGACCATTATGCTGTGAAGAAACAAGGGTCTAATCAACTATGTGAAAGTTGCTTTTGCCATTTCCATGCATCCTTGAGTGCATCTGCCAGGGAGCGTTCGGTTTTCCATTGAAGGTGTTCCAGTGCCTTGGATGCGTCTGCCCATACTTGCTCTACGTCGCCTGCACGTCGAGGCCCTATTTCAACCTTAACGGACGTTTGATTCACTTTAACAAACGTGTCGACGACCTCTTTCACGCTGTTTCCTGTTCCTTGACCCAGATTGAATGCTTCGCACGCAGATACTTTCTTGTCGAGCCATTCGAGCGCTTTCACATGCGCATTTGCTAAATCGCAAACATGGATGTAATCGCGAATACATGTGCCATCAGGTGTTTCATAATCGTTGCCGTGAATGACGAGCTTTTCTCTTATCCCCGCTGCTGTCTGAGTAATGTAGGGCACCAGATTATTTGGTACACCATAGGGTAGCTCACCAATTAGTCCTGATGGATGAGCACCGATAGGATTGAAATAGCGGAGGAGGGCGCAACGAAGGGTTGGATTTGCCGCTGTTGCATCGGTAAGGATACGCTCGCAGACTTGCTTGGTATATCCGTAAGGTGATGTCGCCGGTTTCTGTTCGCACAATTCGTGTACGGGTAGTGTTTCAGGTTGGCCATAAACGGTGCAGCTACTGCTAAAAACCAACTCATTCACGCTGAATTCCTGCATGATTTCCAGCACGCACAGAAGGGAATCGATGTTATTGCGGTAATAGCGAATGGGTTGCTCGGTCGATTCTCCTACTGCCTTGAAAGCGGCAAAATGAATGACAGCATCAGGCATCTCAGTTTCAAAAACCTTCTTCAATTCAGATTTATTGGTGCAATCGCAGCGGTAGACGATTGGCGTAAAACCCAATATCTCTTCGAATCCCTTTAGAACTCGCTTGTCGCTATTAGAGAAATCGTCAACAACAACAGGAATGAAGCCGTGATTCAATAATTCAATCACGGTATGTGACCCAATGTATCCGGCTCCGCCTGTTACCAACACCTTTTTCATGGAGCGCAAGATAAAACTTGAGGTTGAATTTTAGCTGAGGTTTTGTGGAGTCCGAGATTTTTTTTTAGAAAAACGAAACCTTTATGGAACTGCAGGGGTACAAACCATTAACCTAACTGAAAAAGAAAATGGAAATGAACACCGCCGCTCGCTACGATCTATCATACCTCAATCAGGTATTCCAAGGTAATCGTGATATGATCAACAACATAATCGTGTTGTTTCTTCAACAAGTGCCACGCTACGTGAATGAAATGGAGGAGTGCGTGCGAAAAAATGAACCGCTGTCGTTGCATCCACTTGCGCACAAGGCAAAGAGCTCAGTTGCTATGCTCGGCATCAAGGATATGGAAGCGGATATTGTGCAGATTGAACAGGATTCAAAATACCTGCGAAACTTGGACGGACTGCCTTTGCTCGTGAGTCGGGTAAAACAAAACTGCCAGGTTGTGTACAACCAGCTCATGGAAGCCATTCAGCGTCCTGCCGCATAAACGCAACAACAATATTCAACCGAAATAGGGTGGAGAGCCGCTATGGTGAAGGTTTTAGAACCGGATCCTGGCGGTTTTCTTTTGTATAACCCGCAGCACCAAAATGCTATCTTAGCGAAAAAAAGTTGTATGCCCTTCAGCACGGAAGATGAGTTGATGTTGAAACAACGCGGATTGAGCGTAAATGCCGTGTTGAAGCAAATTCATCAGTTTGTACATGATACGCATCCGGCGCGTCTCGACAGACCGTGCATTGTGGGTGATGGCATATTGGCACTGAGTCCAACCGAGTGCATCACGCATAGTCGTTACTTCGAAGAGTCGAAGCCTCATATTTCCATTCAAAAGTTTGTGCCTTCTTCCGGCGCGGCGAGTCGTATGTTCAAGCACTTGTACAATTACAACGCTGAGAATATATCTGATTTGACCGAGGAGTTTATTCTGCGCTTTGATCAATTTCCATTTAAAGGTGTGATTGAAACGCAAATGAAGTTTGCCGGGTTGGATCTCGATGCGCTGAGGTCAGAGAATAACTGGGAGAGTATTTTCGATTTTATACTTGGCTCTCATGGTTTGAACTATGATGATCAGTTGAAGGGTCTAGTTATTTTTCATCGCTATGCCGAAGAGCTGAGCACCGCATTTGATGAGCATTTGATAGAGTCGGTGGCCTATGCTAAACAAGGCGATGGTCGCTGTCGAGTTCATTTCACTCTGGCACCACATCACGTTGATCGAGTGAAGGATTATCTGGATAAGCGAGTTTCGCGTTTCGAATACGATCATTTCGAACTTTCATTCAGTACGCAAGATCCTTCAACTGATACGCTAGCGCTTACACAGAATAATGAGCCATTTCGCGATCGAAACGCTTCGCTGGTATTTCGTCCTAGTGGACACGGAGCGCTCATTCACAATTTACAGCGCTTAAGTGCAGACGTGATTTTCATTAAGAATATCGATAACGTTACGGTTCGGTCAAATCTGGCCGACACCGTGTTCTACAAGCAGATATTGGGAGGTCTCCTTTTAAAGTTGCGCGCCAATGTTTTTGACTTGTTGAACCGATTAGACACCGATGATCGAGCACTCGACGAAGCTCTCGATTTTATCCAAGCTTGGTTTCAACCGGGACTTTCGATGGGCATGAGCCGAGAACAACTGGTTCAATATGCAAAATTGAGACTCGACCGCCCGCTGCGTGTTTGTGGTATGGTGCGAAATGAAGGTGAGCCCGGCGGTGGTCCGTTTTGGGTGCGCATGCAAGGTGGATACATCAGTAAGCAAATCGTGGAGCGTAGTCAAGTCGATATGAACGATCCGGCGCAGATGAAGATTCTATCCTCGTCCACGCATTTCAATCCGGTTGACTTGGTTTGCAGCATTCGCAATCGACAGGGCGAAAACTATCACTTGGATGAGTTTATAGACTATACGGCCGGTTTTGTTACAGAAAAGTTTCAGCAGGGTAGTGTTTTAAAAGCGCTCGAGTGGCCCGGGCTATGGAATGGCGCTATGGCACTTTGGAATACTGTCTTTGTCGAAGTTCCGGTTTCAACCTTTAATCCGGTTAAAACAGTCAATGATCTTTTGCGACCCGGACATCAGTCCTAAGGCCTATATTGGTTGATGTCAATTCGTTCGTTACAAAGGAAAATTTCTCTCTCATCGCTATTGGATGCGACAATCACCAGTTTATTGCTCGAGTTGTTTCGCAACAATGATTGATACCATTGAACAGCTGTATTGTCTAGGTGTGAGCAAGGTTCGTCCAGAATAAGAAGCTTCGCATCACTCAGAGTAGCCAATCCAAGTTTCACTCGTTGCTTCATTCCGCTGGAGTATGTTTTCAATGGATTATGTGCGTGCTTTTCTAATTCAATCATTCGAGCGAATTCGCGATAATCGGCGCATGCAGGAATGTTTTTAAACTGTCGAAAGAGTTCTACGTTTTCCTTTAGAGTTAGCTCGTCCCAAAGTTGAATGCCGGGAGAGCAAATGGAAACGTATCGAAAAATGTGTTCACGGGTGATACGCAGTTGATTATCCAACCACACAATAGTTCCCTCCGTTGGTGAAATGTATCCGGCTATAATCTGTGTGAGGGTGGATTTTCCGGAACCATTGCTTCCAAGAATAGCAACCCGATCATTGGGTTTTAGAGTATGCGTGAGATCCTTAAATACCCATTCCTTTCGAAATCGTTTCGATATGTGAGACAGTTCAACCTGCAATCGATTACAATCCTTGTGGTCCGCGGATAATTCCCTTGTCGCTTTCTCTTATGAAGTCCAGAATAATTTGCTTAGTAGGCGTGTTTGGGAGTTCCATTTCAGCGGCATGCAAGGCTCTGCTCATGTTGCTGTTGTGAACATAAATCATTCGGTATACGTCTTCAATATGTGCAATGACCTCATTGTCGAAACCACGTCGACGAAGGCCAACGGTGTTGACTCCAGCATAGCTGAGCGGTTCGCGAGCTGCTTTCACATAGGGTGGAACATTTTTTCGAACGAGACTTCCTCCCGCGATGAAGGAATGTTGACCAATACGAACGAATTGTTGAATAGCAACGACTCCTTCAATGATAACCCAGTCTTCGATGTTGACATGGCCTGCTATGTTGGCACTATTGGCAATGACACAATGATTGCCCACGCTTGCATCGTGTGCGATATGTACATAGGCCATCAGCAAACAATGGCTTCCGATAATAGTCTTGAATTTGTCTTTTGTTCCTCGGTTAATGGTGCAGCATTCCCGCACAATCGTATGGTCACCTATTTCAGCCGTCGTAATTTCTCCTTCGAACTTTAAATCCTGTGGAATGGCGGAAATAACGGCTCCAGGAAAAATCTTGCAATGCTTACCAATGCGGGCTCCGTCCATGATGGTCACGTTGGGACCTATCCAAGTTCCCTCGCCGATTTCTACGTCGGCTGCAATTGTTGTAAAAGCACCAATTTCGACGTTAGATCCAATGCGGGCCTTCGGGTCGACGACATTCATTGTGTTCATGCGAGAGTCTCTTGATTTGTTTTTGTTTCGATACGGTCGCGAACTACCTGAGCCAGCATGAGAGCTTCGCAGACCTCCTTGCCATTCACATAAGCTATACCGCGCATATTAACGAGCCCTCTTCTAATAGGACTTTCGAGAGTTAGTTTGAAAATTAATGTATCACCCGGCAGCACTTTCTGCTTGAATTTCACGCCGTCTATTTTCATGAAGTACGTGCTATAGTTTTCCGGATCTTCCACTTGTGATAACGCGAAAATGCCACCTACCTGGGCCATTGCTTCTACTTGCAATACGCCGGGCATAACGGGATTCCCCGGGAAGTGCCCCTGGAAAAACGGTTCATTCATCGTTACATTTTTGATGCCGACAATGCTATTCGAATCCATCTCCAATATCTTGTCGACGAGCAGAAATGGATAGCGATGCGGCAACATCTTGGTGATTTCGTTGATGTCGTAAAGTGGCTTTTTGAAGATGTCGAAAGTGGGGGCCGCTTCTTTTTGTTTTTTCGCGAGTCCCTTGAGAATCTTCGCGAACTCGACGTTGCCATAGTGTCCCGGACGTGCGGCTAGTATGTGCCCGCGAATGAAACGTCCGGTTAATGCTAAATCGCCTACAATGTCAAGCAACTTGTGTCGGGCAGGTTCGTTTTCGAACTTGAGCTTGATGGTATTCAGAACGCCCATACCTTCCACACGCACATCCATTTCTTCGCGGCCAAGCTGTTGTAGAATCTCATTTATTTCTGCCTGACTGTATTCACGCTCTACCAATACAATTGCATTGTCGAGACTTCCTCCTTTAATCAATCCATTTTTTGCGAGAACTGCCAGCTCGCGCAAGAACACAAATGTTCGGCAGCTTGAGACTTCCTCGATGAAATGATCAAGCTCATACATGTGAGCATGTTGAGTTCCCAATACCGGCGAGTTGTAGTCGACCATGACGGTGAGTCTGAATTCTCCGCCGTTGGTCGGAACTGCAAGCATTTCAATGTTTTTCTCCTTATCCTCGTAGGTGATATTTTCGTTGAGTGTAAGGTATTTTCTATCGGCATTTTGCTCTACAATGCCGGCAGCCATAATCGCTTCTATAAAGGGCTGTGAACTTCCGTCCATGATTGGCACTTCAGGACCATCAAGCTGAATGATGGCGTTGTCAATCATGCTACCGTAAATCGCTGCAAGGATGTGTTCAGTGGTATATACCCTTGCCCCTTTGTACTCGAGAGTGGTTCCGCGTTGGGTGCTAACGACCAAGTCGCAGTCGGCCGGAATAGTGGGCTGCCCTTCCAGGTCAGTTCGCTGAAAAACGTAGCCATGATTTTCCGGCGCCGGCAGTATGTGCACTTGCACAGTAGCTCCGGTATGCAGACCTATTCCGCTTAAACTAACAGGGTTTTGAAGCGTACGTTGTTTTATGGGAGTCATAGCGCGAAAATAGCAACCAAATGTTGGGCGCTCCGCGAAAAAAATGGAAGTTCTTGGCGATTTGAGTAATTCCATTACATTTGCCCCACAAATTTTAATAATTACAACAATTACATCTATGAAAAAAGTTTTCGCAGTATGTGGAGCAGCTATCATGTTGGCTTCATGTTCAATCACTCTTCCTGTTAGCGCTACTTCTAACGCAGTAGGTTCTAAAGTTGGTAAGTCTAAGGGTAACTGCTACTTGGGAGCTCTTTGCTTCGGAGTAGACGCTTCTATCCAGTCTGCTGCTAAGAACGGTGGTATCAGCAAAATCTCTACAGTTGATTACACTCAGAAGAACCTTCTCAACTTGATCATCACTCACGAAACTACAGTGACTGGTGAATAATTGATCGGAATTCATATGGAAAGGAGCAGTTCGCTGCTCCTTTTCTTTTTTATACATTCTATGAAACTTCAACTACTGATTGTCTTCGTCATGCTATGTATGGCAAGCTGCACCCATTCGAAGGTGGTGTATGCTAAGTATGGACGAATGAAGCTAGCTAGCCAGGAAGTGAATCAATATCCGGTTGGCAAATCTGACGTGCTCAGATTTCAAGATTGTTGTTCGGTTGAAAGCGATCAGATTTTTTTGAATAGGGCAATCCGTAACCAGGTTGAAAACTATGATGTTTTCATTTCCGTCAGTGAAATGCTGCTGCAAGGTGATTTTGATAAAACTCAGGCAGCCGATCACAACCTGAAAGTTCTGTCATCGACCACTTTCCTGCTCAATAAGGTTAAGGTAAACGCCTACATGCTTCAAAAGTCTGAATCATTCGTTGCACGTTTTACTTATGTGGAAACCAAAAGCGGGCTTTTAGTTATATATGATGTAACGGGCAAGAACCGTCAATCTATTGAAGGTATATGGAACAGAAAGGAATCTTATTTACATGAAAAAATACGGCTTTGAACTGATTGCGATTCTATTGATCGCAACGTTGTTTTCTGCATGTCATGGCGTGAAGACTGCATCGGGAGGAAGTGGCGGAATGGTGCAGGTATTCATTAAAGGCAAAGACTCTTTATTGTGCCATGCCGGACCAATTGAATACACATGTCAGCAGCGGGGTGACCGTTTTGAAATGGATCACACCTATCTGAAAGTGCGCAATCATCGAAATCAGGTAGTGTGCAATTTCTCCCTTTTTTCTTCCGACTCTAATTTTAATCCGCAATCGTTGACTATTCAACTCGGTGTGAAAACTATCGAGGTTAATTCAATAGAAAAGTTTTTCGCTGAGGGTTTTGGTAAAAAGAAATATCACTACCGATATTCATTCTCAATTCCAGATACAGACTTTCGCGATTGGATGCTGCAAGAAATTCCGATCCTTGTGATAGACGGAAAAAAATTCACAGGCGGCAAATCTTATCGCAAAAGCGCCGAACAAGTATATCGACAAGTCTTGTTTGATGCGTTTTGATTTTCGCAATGCCTTTCTCCTGTTTTGCTAGATTTTATTGATGGATTGGAGCTCGTACAAGCGGGAGGCGAATCTTCAAACTGGCAACTCGATTCACTTTACGCTACAACGAAATTGGATGCACCTCTATTCATGAAAAAAACAGTAGGTGGTAGTATCTGAGCGTAATAAATAAAAAGCGGTCGTTTTGAGGCGACCGCTTATAGGATACAATTTTCTGCTATCGGGTTAATTCAGCCCTTTTCGTATCAAGTTTAAAGCACCGCCTGCTTTGAACCACTCAATTTGTTGAGCATTGTAAGTGTGGTTTACTGCGATGGTTTCTTTCGATCCATCTTCGTGAACCAGCTCGAGGTGCAACGGCTTATCGGGCGCGAATGAAACGAGGTCGATGAAATTGACCATGTCATTTTCCTGAATCTTGTCGTAGTCGGCTTCATTGCTAAAGGTGAGAGCCAGCATGCCTTGCTTCTTCAAATTCGTTTCGTGAATGCGCGCAAACGACTTCACCAAAATGGCCCGCACACCCAAGTGACGTGGTTGCATGGCTGCGTGCTCGCGCGATGAACCTTCACCGTAGTTCTGGTCGCCCACCACGAGCGTAGGAACGCCTGCCGCCTTATAAGCGCGCTGAACTTGCGGTACTTCATTGTATTCGCCGGTCAGCTGATTCTTCACGCTGTTCTGAGCACCGTTGAAGAAGTTGGTAGCACCAATAAGCGTATTGTTGGCAATGTTGTCGAGGTGGCCACGGAAACGCAACCACTGGCCTGCCATCGATATATGGTCGGTTGTGCACTTGCCTTTTGCTTTGATGAGCACACGAGCTCCGGTGATGTTTTGTCCATCCCATTCAGAGAATGGCGCAAGCAACTGAAGACGCTCACTATCGGATGCCACTTTCACTTCGACACCGCTTCCATCTTCTGCGGGAGCTTGGTAACCGGGGTCTTCAGCGTCGAACCCTTTGGTTGGCAATTCATCTCCGCTTGGAGGATCGAGTTTCACCTGTTCTCCCTTTTCGTTTACCAATGTGTCAGTCATCGGGTTGAACGTAAGGTCACCTGCGATGGCAAGTGCTGTTGTCAATTCCGGTGAAGCAACAAAGGCAAGCGTATTTGGATTACCGTCGTTGCGGCTTTGGAAGTTTCGATTGAACGAGTGAACGATTGTGTTCTTCTCTTTTTTATCGGCACCTACACGTGCCCACATACCGATGCACGGACCGCACGCGTTTGCATAAACTGTCGCACCCATCTCGTTGAATGTGTCAATGAATCCATCTCGCTGAATGGTATAGCGGACTACTTCACTTCCGGGCGTGATGCTGAACTCAGCTTTTGGCTTTAGGTTCTTTGCAATAACCTGTTTCGCCAGCGACGCAGAGCGCGCGATATCCTCATACGATGAGTTGGTGCATGAACCAATCAATCCCACTTCTACTTTGGTTGGCCAGTTGTTTTTGGCGGCTTCTTCTTTCATTTTTGAAATAGGCGTTGCCAAATCGGGAGTGAATGGACCATTGAGGTGTGGTTCGAGCTCGCTTAGGTTGATTTCAATCACCTGGTCGAAGTATTGTTCCGGATTAGCATACACTTCCGCATCGCCGGTGAGGTGTTCACGAATGGCATTGGCCAAGTCGGCTACTTCCGGACGACCGGTTGAGCGCAGATAACGCTCCATACTTTCGTCGTAGCCAAATGTTGATGTGGTAGCTCCGATTTCAGCACCCATGTTGCAAATGGTGCCCTTACCGGTGCAAGACAGCGACTTAGCTCCTTCGCCGAAGTATTCCACGATGCACCCTGTTCCACCTTTCACGGTGAGGATACCGGCCACTTTCAGAATGACATCTTTTGCAGAGCACCATCCGTTGAGCTTTCCTGTCAACTTGATGCCGATGAGCTTCGGGAACTTCAGTTCCCAAGCCATGCCTGCCATTACGTCCATGGCATCGGCTCCACCAACACCAATGGCAACCATACCCAAACCACCGGCATTCACCGTGTGTGAGTCGGTACCGATCATCATACCACCGGGGAATGCATAGTTTTCGAGCACTACCTGGTGAATGATACCGGCTCCTGGCTTCCAGAATCCGATACCGTATTTGTTGGAGATAGAAGATAGGAAGTTGAATACCTCGTTATTCTTCGAGAGAGCTTCCGTCAAATCTTGTGTTGAACCAACTTTGGCCTGAATGAGGTGATCGCAATGCACGGTGCTGGGCACAGCAACTTTTTTACGGCCGGCTTGCATGAACTGAAGCAACGCCATCTGCGCCGTTGCATCTTGCATAGCCACACGATCGGGGGCAAAATCGACATAGCTTTTGCCACGTTCGTATGCGGCAGTGGCGTCACCATTCCAAAGGTGGGTATAGAGTATTTTTTCGGTAAGGGTTAGGGGTTTGCCGGTTACATTGCGGGCGGCTTCCACACGCTGTGGAAAGCGGCTATAAACGGCCTTAATCATATCGAGATCGAAAACCTTGCTCATCGTTATCAGAAGTTTTTTGTTCGGGCGCGAATGTACGGCGATTTCAACCGTCGTTCATGCGGTGTTTAAGATGAAGTTTTGCAAAAGATATTGAAACCTGCAACAGTGACTACTGGTTCAGGTAAAAGTCGATTAGTCCCTCAGGAGCGTTAATATGAACCTCGCGTTTTTCTTCGTCGATTGATTCGAAAAAATCGCCGTTCAAGGGCAGGAGTATTTCCTTTTTTTTGAAGTGAATTACCAATAGTGGATTGTTGGGTGATTCTTCAATGTGGTCGATTACGCCTATCTCGCCGTGCTCAGAGTCGAAAACTTTGAAGCCGATAATGGCTCGAAGAGCCGCGCGGTCTGTGTCGGGCGTGCTCATGTCGGATTTCTTGATGTAGATAGTCGACTTGACCAGCGCCTTCGCTTTCTCTTCGGAGTCGATGCCTTCGAGTTTCACCTTGGCGGCTGTATTGGTTTTGTATTCCAGCGATTCAACGAAATAGGGCACAAGCGTTCCACGAATATCCAAAAAGAGGATTTCCAAATCTTCATAATCATGGATGTCGCCTGTATCGAGAGCGGCAGTCAGTTCACCTTTGTAGCCATGAAGCTTTGAAAAGTAGCCTATGGCGTGCAGTTCTTTCTTGTCGGGAATGGTTGTCATGGTTCTATGCACGAAAAAAAAAGCCACTCCGGAGAGTGGCTTTTAGGGATATCATGAGAATTATGCTTCTGCGCTTTCGCCTGCTTCTTCAGCAGCCGGAGCTTCTTCGGCCGGAGCCTCTGCAGCAGGAACTTCAGCAGCGCTTGCACTTGCAGCTTCAGCAGCAGCAGTGATCGCCTTCAAGCGGTTTTCGTTTACTTCGCGCTCATGCTTCATTATTTTGCTGAGGTTTTCGCTCTTTTCTTTAGCCAAACGATCCTTCTTGCCTTGTACCTTGTTGCTCTTCTCTGCAGCCCAAGCTTCAAAACGCTTATCAGCTTCTTCTTGAGTGAAGGCACCTTTCGAAACACCCTTTTGGAGGTGTTGACGGTAAAGTACACCGGTGTAGCTCAGCATAGCACGAACCGTATCGGTTGGTTGCGCGCCGTTGTTGAGCCATTGGATGGCCTTTGAGTTATCCAGCTGGATAGTAGCCGGGTTCGTGTTTGGATTGTAGCTGCCAATGCGCTCAATGAATTTACCATCGCGTGGTGAACGTGAGTCTGCTGCTACGATGTGGTAGAAAGGGCTTCCTTTCTTACCGTGACGTTGAAGTCGGAGTTTTACTGCCATGTTTTTTTGTTTGTAGGGTACGAAACCCGGTTAACAAGTATTGATTTTAGGGGGGCAAATGTAGGGCTTAAGGATTCAAAAAACAGTCATCCATGGAA
>JBILCQ010000155.1:0-5497 GCA_044353065.1 Flavobacteriales bacterium
CGTAGAAGGGGAGGCTAAGTCGCTGTTCATCGATCAGGCAAAGGCTGGTGTTGCATTTGAGCCTGAGAACCATCAGGCGCTTTCGGAAGCTGTTTTATATATGTCTCAAAATCCTTCTACATGTAAAGAGATGGGTGAGAATGGCTTGAGTTTCGTGAGTCGCCATTTTACCCGTGATCTTATAGCTGAGAAGTTATTGATGAAACTGAAGAATATTCAATAGTTTGTCGAAATGATTAGATTATTAACGTGGATTTTATTGCTGATCTCGATAAGTTGTTATTGCGATGCTCAAGAGAGATTTGCACTTCAGTTAGAATGGAGATTTAAAAGAAGCGATGCTTCTGGTTGGATGTCAGCTACTGTCCCCGGCTCCGTGCACACCGACTTAATTCGAGCAAAAAAAATCGATCATCCTTTTTATGGGACCAATGAATCTGAATGCCAATGGATAGAGGAGAAGCAGTGGTTGTATGAAACCCTGCCCTTTCAAGTTCCCGCTGTGGTAATGCAAAGGTCAGTTGTTCTTATTCGCTTTAATGGACTCGACACTTATGCAACAGTAGACCTAAATGGTACGCGTATACTGGAGGCAAACAATGCGCACCGCTCATGGGAAGTCGACGTAAAGGCATTGCTGAAATCGGAAGGCAATGTGCTACGCATTGTGTTTGATTCACCGGTGCAGCGAGCGAAAGAAATTCTTGCGAGTATTCCATACCCAATTCCCGGTGACTCTGTGCGAGCAGTTGTGCGCAAGCCACAGTTTCATTTCGGTTGGGATTGGGGTCCACGTTTGGTTACGTGCGGTATCACCAAGCCCATTGAATGGATTGCATTTGACGAGGCTCGAATGACAGATGTATATTTTGAGCAGGTATCCGTTCATGAATCGAAAGCTGAGTTGCTTCTTCATGCAACCGTTGAAGCGACCAAACCAGCGAAACTTCAATTGCGTGTTACGTTGAAGAATTTCACCGGAAGTTGGTCAGAAGAAATTCAATTTGATGCGCGCGGGCAATCAGAGGTGAGCATTCCCATTTCCATTCTATACCCGATGCTTTGGTGGTGCAATGGGCAGGGTAATCCGAGTTTATATGCGTTCAGTATTGAGTTACTCGACGATGATTTTCTCTTGCAGCGCCGAGATGAACTTATCGGTGTGCGTGATATTCGTCTTATAACTGAGCGTGATTCCATCGGCGAGTCGTTTTATTTTCAATTGAACGGTCAACCTGTCTTTATGAAGGGCGCCAACTATATTCCGCTGCGATATTTCCCGGGTGAAGCAAACGAGGCGGATTATCGAAAGCTCATTCAGCAGTGCAAAGAAGTAAACATCAATATGCTTCGTGTGTGGGGAGGTGGCGTGTATGAAGATGAAATTTTCTATGACTTGTGCGATCAATACGGCATCCTAGTGTGGCACGATTTCATGTTTGCATGCAGCATGTATCCGGGCGATGAAGCATTTCTTCAGAATGTTTCAGCAGAAGCTGTTCAACAGGTGAAGCGTTTGCGCAATCATCCGTGTATTGCACTTTGGTGCGGCAACAATGAGAACGCGGAGGGTTGGGAACGATGGGGATGGAAGGCGGATTTAATGCCTTCTGAAATTCAGCAAGTGCAAACAGCGTATGATGCGGTGTTTAAGAATATCCTACCGAAAACAGTAGCAGAGCACTCATCAACTTCATACTGGGAAAGCTCGCCTCGCTTAGGTCGTGGCGATGCGCGTAGCATCACGGAAGGTGATTCACACTACTGGGGTGTGTGGCACGATGAGGAGCCATTTGAAGTGTTGCAAACGAAAGTTCCACGTTTCATGAGTGAGTTTGGAATGCAGAGTTACCCTTCTTCTGAAGTGGTGCAAGAAATGCTAGTCGGTAATGAGTTTGCCAGGAATGATAAAGGCATCGCGATGCATCAAAAGCACTCACGCGGTTTTTCGCTCATGGAGAAATACATGAACAATTGGTATGAACCCGTTAGCCCGAATGATGATTCGTTATATGGCGAAATGACACAGGTGGTGCAAGCAGAAGGCATTGCGTTGGGCATCGAAGCACAACGCAGGGCGATGCCTCGGTGCATGGGAACCTTGTTCTGGCAACTCAACGATGTGTGGCCTTCGTTCAGCTGGAGTTGCATCGATTACAAGGGAACTCCAAAGCTGCTGTATGATATGTTGAAGACTGTTTACGCGCCGCAACTCATCTCATGCACACTCGCTGGCGATGATTTACAGATTTGGTTTGTTTCCGATGCTCGAATCGATCGAGATAATATGACATTGGACTATGCGATTTACAACGGCGCTACTTTCAAAGGCGAGGCGAATGAGAAATTACGCAGCACTGATAAGTCAGTTTATCAATCACCCAAATTAGACTGCACGATTGGATATGGTTCATCAAAAATTCACAGTATTAAACTGAACGATTTGGGGATTGATTCACCTGAAAATTTAATCATCGAAGCGCGAATCAGTTATCCAAGTCAACCGAATCCGGAGTATAAGCGCATTCAGAAAATCATTCCGAAGAGTGATATGTCAATCATTCCATATCGTTCCATTCAACAGATATATGATCCAAAAACACGGAGTAAGAAGGAACAGTCATCCATTCTGTTCAAACGCCGATTCATGGATTAGTGAGTTATCTGAATGTCATGTTTGATAACTGTTTCTCCGTCCTTACGAAGCGTTAAATCAATTTCCTTTTCATTTTTGAAATCATCGATGGTGGCAATGATTTTATAGCGTTCGTTACCGGGTAAATTCAATTTCGCTCTTCCCGTCTTGTCTGTTTCTGTGCTTGCTGCTAATTTATTATTTGCAGTGTAGTAAGCTTCAATACGAACATTCTTGGCGGGTTCACCTGCCTTGTAGGTGCAAGAGACCAAAATTTGTCCCGCAGTATTTCGTGCATAGTCACCTGAGAGTAATTCATATTTGCTTACGTCTATGCGGTAGATATCGCGCTCACCGAAACTGTCGTCATATTCCGCTGCAATCATTAATGTTTTGTTGTCCTTGGTAAGTGAGAATGTCGACTCCTCATTTACGGTATTGATTGGGTAGCCCAAGTTGATAGGCACGCTCCATTCTCCGTTTACATATTCAGTTTTGAATATGTCGTAACCGCCTAAGGTTTGATGACCGTTGCTTGAAAAGAACAACGTCTTGCCGTTGGGGTGAATGAAGACAAACTTTTCATCCAGGTCTGTATTTACCACCACCCCCAGGTTTTTCGGACTACTCCAGCTCTCGCCTTTTTTGGTGGAAACATAAATGTCGCCCTGGCCTTCGCCTTCCGGTCGTTCACTAACGAAGTAGACGGTATTGCCGTCGGCTGTCATCGAAATGGATCCTTCAAAGTACGAGGTGTTGATAGGGCGGGGCATTTTTTGCGCGGCCGACCATTCTTTTGTTCCCGGACGATATTCACTGAAGTAGATATCGCCGGTACTTGAAACCGTGTTCTTGTAGACGAACATGCCATTGCCCGATGGGAAAATGCTCAGCACGGCGTCGTATGTTTCAGTGTTTAGGTCGCCTTCGACGGCTGTGCTTTGCGACCATTCACCGGTTTCTTCATCGCGCTCCGAATAGTAAATGTCTTCGAAGTATTTGTAGTCGCCTGCTTCGTCCATTCGTCCGCCTTTGGTATCATTGCGACGTGCCGTGAATACGATTGTATTTCCATCTGCACTTATGCTTGGCGTATATTCATCGTAGCGCGAATTGATGAGGTTTCCCATGTTCTCAATGGTTACTTCGACGGGCTTCTTCATCATTTCTTTCGCGTACAAACACTGCAAGCGGTATTGTGTTGCAAGTTCATATTCGTAAGTGCTCGATTTTTCTTTGGCTAAAAATGCATCGAAGGCCGTGATAGCGTCATCCAATTTAGCGGTGCGATGATAAATCTGTCCGCGGAAGAACTCAGATTCTGAAGAGACATCGTGCTCTACTGCAAGCGCTTTGTTGAGATACTCAAGTGCAAGCTTATACTTCTTTAGGTTGTAATAACATTCAGAGGTTCCGTAAAGTGCTGCTGCATTGTTCGCGTCTGACTGCAATACTTCGCGATAAATGAGCATGGCGCCGCGCATATTGTTTTCGTTGAATTCGTGGCGAGCGGCCATGATACGCGGAGTTACCATGGCGTTATCAAACAAGCCTGCTTTGGTTGAATCTTTCTGAGCGAAAGCGGAGAGTTGCATGGCAAGCATCAACAGGAAGAAAATCTTGATTCGTAGCATGGGAATATTTGGGCTCACAAGGTAAGTTGGGTTTTGCGCATGGAGGATTCTGAAATGCTGCCTTTTTTAACGACTTGGGTGTAAAAAATTGTATCCGATTTTCATTTGTAGGGAGTTCGGGTTGGTACTTTTGAGCAAATGCAAACCTTGAAACCTACCACCGAAAGCGATAGCCACTACGACCGTTTGGAAGAGATGAGTGTACGCGAATTATTGGTCAACATCAATAGAGAAGACCAAACTGTGCCGCTCGCGGTGGAGCGCGCCATTCCTCAAATTGAGCGGTTGGTTGCCATCACTGCAGAGCGCATGAAAGCAGGTGGACGTTTGTTCTACTTGGGCGCCGGCACCAGCGGACGCTTGGGAATTGTCGATGCATCGGAATGTCCGCCTACTTATGGAGTTGAGCATGGTCTTGTCATCGGCCTCATTGCCGGTGGCGATCGAGCCATTCGTTATCCGGTTGAGTTTGCTGAAGACAACCGCGAACAAGGCTGGCTGGATTTGCAAGAGCATTCGATTACATCGGCCGATGTGGTGGTGGGCATTGCCGCATCAGGTGGAACGCCCTATGTGGTGGGCGCACTGACGAAATGCCGTGAAGCGGGTATTACCACAGGTTGCATTACATGCAATGCGGGTTCAGCTGTTACGCAAGTGGCCGATTATCCGGTCGAAGTAGTAGTAGGTCCTGAGTTCGTTACGGGAAGCACACGCATGAAGAGCGGCACAGCGCAGAAGCTCGTGCTCAATATGCTTTCGACGAGTGTAATGATACAGCTTGGCAGAGTGCGTGGCAACAAAATGGTCGACATGCAATTGAGCAATCGCAAGCTTGTGCATCGCGGCACAACCATGGTGATGCAGCAAACCGGTTTATCGGAAGAAGAAGCGCAGCGATTGTTACTTGAGCATGGTAGTGTTCGCAAGGCCGTTGATCATGCAGGAATGAAATAGCCATGCACGACATCGAACCATACTACAACTGGCGCGGCTATTACATAGCAGCTGAAGATCCGTATTCACCGTTTTTCGAGCGCGAGTATTCCGAGTTCGAGTTTTCGTCCAAGATTTACAACTACTACATACATCCGCAGTGGGATAGTTTCGGCAGTCAAACGTTGTTCATGAAGGTGTTGTATTGCCACTATGAAAACGGATTTGCTATCATCGAGCTCATCGGCGAATGGAACGATTTACTTTACAATGACATTATGTTTTTGAAACG
>JBILCQ010000157.1:0-5470 GCA_044353065.1 Flavobacteriales bacterium
GACAGCGTGTCTTGAGCATTGCAAGCAACGCCTGCAATCAATAATATTATCAGGAATAGTTGTTTCATCTTAGTCTTTAATACAACGAATACTCATACCATATGCATGAACCGTAGCGTGACGAAAAATTTCGGTGTGATCAGAATCAATAGAGCGATAATAGTTTTCTGTTCCGGTAGATGTCTTTGTCCACCACCATACAGATTGAGCCACTGAGGGTGAAAATCTACCATTATAACCTCGCACACTGGAAGGGACAGCATTAAAACCATAGTAGTCGGTGCCATATAGGTCCTGATCACTTGTCGCAGCACCCCAACCGTCTCTATACTTTGAAGCTAGCGCATTCGCCTCCAAGACTCCACGCCATCCCGAATAATCGGCCTCTTCCGCCAACATACCTATTTCCCTTTCCAACTTCTTCCACTCCTCATCCGTTGGCACATGCCAGCCCTTCGGCGCTATGTTCTTCTCTGAGTTAACCACATAGGCATTATAGAGGTTGCCACTCTTTGGACCAACACAATAGGCGGGGTTCTCCGTCGCTGCCCAAGAATCAATCGAGTCAACATGAATTATGGCAATCGATGAACTGTCATTGAATTTCGTAACAATCAGATTCTCCGCCATCCACCACTGATCACCGATTTTCACCGTTTGATAAACATTGCTGTCCACATCCATTACAGTTCCTCGCTCAATGATGTATTCCGGAACTTCGTCCTTCCGGCATGAAAAAAAACCGACACAGAGAAATACGAATAGGACGGTATAAAGTGAGTGGCGCTTGCTCATAGTTTTACGAGAATTGAATGTTGCACTTTATTGATTGCTTTTACACGCACGTGGTAAACACCCGGAGCCCAGGAGGCAACGTCGATACGCTTGCTGAAGTTCAACGCAGGACTCGACAATCGCTCGCTGTATAGCGAAACACCATTATAGTTCGTAATATCTATCTCAGTGTCACTTTCTACACCGCTGATGATTTGGAGCGTTACATACTGCTCAGCCGGATTAGGAAACACATCGATGTCAAACGATTCTCCCTTGATGTGAGGGCATACCTCTTCTATGTCGCGGTCCTGACAGAATCCCGGATAACAACACAAACTCGGGATATTCAAATTTGCACTCGAATCATAATTACAAGCAAACTCATCCATGCAACCGGCAACAACAAGATGTTGGCAATCGCCCTCCTCACTGCATGAATACGCTGCATTATATTCAATGTAATTGGGATCCGTGCAACCACAAGCGGGTGGATAATTGAGAAAAGAAGCAAACTCGTCGTTTTCACCTTCCAATATGTTATTCGAAACGTATCGTATCTCTGACCCGCTGGAATCGCGAACAAGTGCGTTAATGCTAAACGTCAAATCGCCCAATGTAGTAAGCTGAGCAATCATCACATAATTACTATCGCTTAACACACCGTAAACTCCTGAACATTGTAATTTCATCGAATTGCTCATGTAAACAGAATCAACATTCAGACTTCCGAAAATGGTGGTGTCATTTCCGGTATTGAAATCCTCTACACCATAAGCGTTAAAATCATTGATGGATAAATTCAGTATTTCTATTCCATCAACCTCGCTTAAGCCTTCAAGAACTCCGTTGGAGTTATCACCACCAATAAACGAGGTAGAATCTTGATCTCTCGGCAAACCAAAAAATCTATTATTACCCTGTTTCGCAACTTGACCGAGTGTGATATAGGTGTCCAAACCAAATGTATCGTCTTCATAATCGGCTCTGTTGGCCAAATAGCCATAAGTAACACCATTATAGTGGTTAAAAAATCGTCGGGTAGACTCCACTCGAAAAGGGTGACTCTCATCACCAAAAATTTCTATTAAGGAAGACCCGGGAATTAGCTTGAGAAAAACACGATACGTCACACTGCCTTCTTGGATGGGTGTTTCACTTTCAAAAGAGGCATCAATAGAATCGGCTACATAGTATGTCTCCACAAAAACCCCTTCCAACTGTGCCCAAGCAAACGCCGGCATAAGAAGTAAAAAAAGTATGTACGATATACACTTCATGTCCTTTAAAATTTATATCCAACACTTAGCAAATACGTAGTTCCATATCGGAATCGATCGAAGTCCTGCCAGTTGTTCTTATTACCCGATTTTCTATCTATTCGACTATCAGAATCCCAGTTGGCAGGATTACCAAATTCTCTTTGAATGAGAGTTATAGCCTCCTTAAACAGGGAATTATTTGTTGTCTGATATTCATCCGGAATGAAATAGGAACGCAATACGGGTGCGTTTAGAATATCGCGTACAGTCAAGCTCACGGTAAAATGGTCTCCCAAACGCTTGCTGACTTTGAAATCGAGCAAATGACGCGGCATCTCATATACATCGGGCCATCCCTTGAAAGCACCGGCTATTACCAAACGCTCTCCCTGTAAGTTGTAACTCAAGGTAGCCGTTAGTCCAAGCGTATCCGATTTATACGACACCATCGTATTAATCAAATAAGGCGCTTGACCAAACATGGAACGATAGATAGTATCGATCGGTGTATACTCCTTCTCACCGGCATCGTTCACTTCGAAGCTGCGACGAATAAACTGTGACTCTGATTTTACCAGAGTAACATTTCCTCGTACCTCAAGCGCTTCTCCAATATCCACCTTGCCTTCGAGCTCAAGACCCATAACGTTCGACTCGGGTACATTTTCCCAGGTAATACCCAACGATCCAAATCCCATTTCGATGTGATCTTTGAAATCCTTATAAAAGAGACTAGCCGAAAGGTTATTTCCATTCTTAAAGTAGAACTCCGAGCGCACATCATAATTAAACACCCGAGCTATCTTCAAATCGGAATTACCATAAATAAAGGCACGAAACTCATTGTCTACAATGGCCGCATCATTCAGCTCTCGAATACTGGGGCGTGCCACCGACTGGCTATAGTTCAATCGCACATTCATGCGACTCAACTTTTCACTTTCAATTTTGTAAATAAGACTTCCACTCGGTAATAAATGCCACTCGTTGATATCAACGGCATTCACATTCGGAAAGTTCGAAACGTTAGCTCTTCTGGGATCGTTGCGTTCATATCCAAGCTCGAAGAATTTGTCGACATCCGTAAAAATGGAGGTATGCTCTGCTCTCAATCCACCGGAGAACTTCAAATCCTTGAGAAGATCATAAGTAACCATCGCAAAGGCAGCGTCTATCCGACTTCTTCCAAAGCTGTGATTCCTGAGTTCATCCAGCGAACTGTAATAAAAGTCAATCGAGTCATTCGTCATGGTGAAGCGATCCAACATGTAAGCATCAATGTCTGTTGAAACAAGAGGAGGCACCGAACCATTGCCCAACTCAACTCTGTATTCTTCGTTGTCAATTTTTCGATAATTGTAAAGCGTCGAACCACCTAGTTTAATCTTATTCGACTCTTTTCCTACCTCAGCGCTCAATGGAATTTCGATGCTCACCCTTGCATCAAATATGTCCTCATCCAGATATCGGAAAAACCGGCGAATACCATCTCCCGCTGTTGGATAAAATTGTATTCCTCCAACTGTATTATAAAAGGTAACAAATTCGGTTGTTCTGAAATCGGGCACAATAGAAGACCCGTCGGTGAAAGAGGCGGCAGTTTCAAGTTTTATTCTATTCGATGGTAAAAAATGAGATGATGAGAATTGATAAATCAATTGCTTGCGTTGCTCATAGAAGATATTTCTTCGATTGCTCAGGTCATTTGAGTCGAATGTGCCATCATTATCAATATCAATTGGTTGATTAGTGAATGCTGCCACATCATTTGAGCCTAAGATATTTGGCATAAACAAAAACGACATTTTGTTATTGTCATTCAACTTATAGGCGAGGTTGATAAGGGCACTCCAGTTATGTGTTTCGCGACTAATTTGGGTGTCGTCTCTGAAGTCAATTCTATAATCTTGTCCTTCATCCAAAAAACGCTGAGAAATACCATTCGGGTCATAGCGATAGCTATTACCATAGCGGATTCCAACAAAAAAACCTAGCGGCCTACCAAATAACGTTGATTGATTTCCGAAACTTACATTTTGAGAGAAGGACATGGGAGCCCTGCGAAACTTGGTAGTCCAATTATTGGAAAAGCCATTATTATAATCCGTTTTATTCGAATTGATTGCCTGTAATGCCTGCGGCTTATATACTTCGTTGTACTGAGCAAGTGCTTGCTGATATGCATTGGCATCATTTATCAAAGCAGATGGCAATAAACCCAATTGAACAAGCCCCAAACGGAAATAGTTATCAGCTTGTGCATTTCCATCCGTCCAACCGGTGACACCCATGGAATTATAATAATCACCCAGTCCGAGCGCCATCATTTGCTGGTAGCTGGTTGGTGTAAGATTAGGAGCGATTATTTCATTTCCGGTGCGCGTGCGCAAGCCATTGTCAAAACCCAGCCAATCCGTCGCACTGCGTTCAGAAGTGATAAAGTCCTGAAAGGTGTTTTGTTGGTTATAGCCAAACTGACTTTCCACATTGACGGTAAGCTTCTCGGGATAGTCCTTGGTCTCAACCGACAAATAAGCCCCCGACCAATCGCCTGGCAAGTCTGGGCTGGCAGTCTTTGTGATGACGATATTATCAATCAAGCTCGCAGGAAAAATATCAAGCTTAATGTTATTGGTCAATGGGTCGAGCGTTGGAATGCGGCTTCCATTCAGCATCGTTTTCACATATCGGTCACCAATACCGCGCACCGTAATAAGTCCACCACTTGTAGAAACACCCGACACACGTGCCACCGCACTTAAAACGTTGCTATCTCCGGTTTTCTTAATAGTAGCCGATGAGATGTAATCGAGTGAATTCGTTGAATTCATCTTGATCTTTTCCATGTAGTTATCAGCCGAACGGACTGCTTTCGCCTGAATTTGAACTTCATTACTTACCAAAGACTTTTCAAAGAGTGTGTATTCCTTGTTCAACGTTTGCCCCCCGCTCAAACTAATCACTTCTATCAGCTCTTCATACCCCAACAAACTGAACTTGAAAATATGTTGCTTGGCATCCGGAAGCTGAATTGAAAACAATCCATCAAAATCAGTTTGACCTATAACGGAATAATCATTCGTGTCGACAACGATTACCCCAAACATCGGCTCGCCTTGAATATCAGACACACGACCGCTGAATTTGCCTTGCGAATAACCATTCAAGGAAATGATCACGAAGCCAACTGCTAACAATATTGAATAAAAAAATGAGCGTGTATTCATAATTCCATGCCTATTGCAATTACTATTTCTTCCGATTCTTTTTAACCTTCGACTTTTTCTTCTTCATATCCAATCCCTGCCAAACAAAAGTGCCGGTCAGAGCCGAATGCAAAACCTCCCTATCCTGAGGATTCCCGTATACATACTGAATCGACTTACCCTCGGGAGTTCCGATCATGATGTTCAACTTATACTTCAACTCGCCGG
>JBILCQ010000156.1:0-5470 GCA_044353065.1 Flavobacteriales bacterium
CAGCGCTACGATCATTCAGCCCGAAGGAAAGAAGCGCATGGTAATCGAAGAGTTTCTGCGCGGCTGGCGCCCTCATGCATAAGTTACCAATTGTATTCTTGCTTGTTTTCGGTATTGAAAACTCAAAGAGAACGAGCCCCCCCTTCCTTACTAGTCATTAGTCACTAGTCACTAGCCACTAGTCATTAGTCATTAGTCACTAGTCACTACTTCCCACTCATCGTAACCACGTACTGCAAAATGAGCTCCTCCGTTGGCTTATCGATTTTAGCTTTAGGAGCCATGCGCTTTACATGCTTTCCCCATTGTACCTCGTCGTAAGCAGTCGGATTTTTCAATCCGTGACACGTGTTGCATTTTTCTTCGTAGAGCAACTTCCCTTTCTGAAGCGAAGCCAGCGATGCTCCCGGATATTTAGCAGCTGCTCGCGTTGCATCAGCATCCGATAATGAAACGGTTGTTTTCTTTGATGCACATGCGGCCAGTATAAGAATAGAGGCAAGGAGAGTAATCGACTTTTTCATAGCTTATGGCTTAGGTGGGGTTGGAAGGCGGAAACTGAAACGCGTCCCTTTACCCGGATTGGATTGAATGTTCAAGGTTGATTTATGCTTGGCCAAAAATTCGGTTACGAGCACCATCCCAAAGCCACGGCCTTTCTCACGATTGGTTCCGCGCGTTGTGAATTGGATTCCGCGTGTGATATTGTCGATTTGCTCAGGCGACATTCCCACCCCGGAATCTTGAATAGAAAACTCGATATGCGAATCTTCGGTTGTTGCAGTAATACTTATCACGCCTTCAATAGGAGTGAACTTGATGGCGTTAGCTAACAGATTGCGAAAAACGCTGTCAATCATGTTGTGGTCTGCATAAATCACCAACTTGCCAGGTATGTTCAGATGTACCATTTGGTTCTTGGCATTCAAGGCGTAGTCATGATTGCTGAGTTGCTGGCTAATGAGTCGATCGACTTCGTAGGGAGCGAAATTTACATTGAGCTCGTCTTGCTGCGTTCGTGTCCATTGCAGCATATTGTCGAGCGTTTCAAGTGCTTTAGTCGCATCGATTTTAAGGTTGTGAAGAAGAGTGGACTGAGCTTCGGGGCTCAACGGCATTTGTTCAATGACATCAACCACACCAATCGTTTTTCCGATATCTCCTCTGATGTCATGCGACATCATGCTGAGCAATTTGTCTCGCGTGCGAATGCTTCCCAGCATGATTTTATTCTGACGGTCGTTCTCAGCATTCTTGGCTTTCAACTCCTCCATAATAGATTGGTTGAGGCGAATGATTGTATACACGATATAAAGACTGAAGAGCAGCGCTCCTGCAAGGTTGATTATCCAGTAGATGTGAATGCTGTGGTCGACAAGCTGTACATGATCACTGTTGTCATGAAGCAGCAAGTAAAGAGGCAAGCTTATGAATGATGCGAGTATAATGACAGTTGCGTATTTCTTCTCGCGAGAATTGAATACAACGAGAGAACTCAGCGCCAGTGGTATTAAGAAGGCCCAAGCAAATACATGTTCGGAATAAATAACAGTGATTCCCATTATTACACAGAGAACATGGAAATGCACAATTAATTTAGAAGAAGCGCTTTGACCGTTTCGAAATAACCGAAGATAAATTGGGCAGCCGATAGCCAATGTGAATGACATTATCGCAACAGGCCAATACCCGATAATCACGTCAATCAGGAATAACAATATTCCAAAAACACCCATCCCAAGCAATAAAAGAGCAAAGAGCCTGGCCGTTTTGATTTCATTCACGGATACTTCATGAGGAATGAAATGGTCAGCGATTTTTTCCAAGCTAAGTTTCGGCGAATGCATAAATGGATTTCAGCGTGAAATTGATGAGCGCAAAGTAGCAAATTCCTGCTGAATGCCGGGCAATCGAAATCAATCATTCACAACTATCTTGCGTGACATGAAGAATTGGCTATTCGTGGCGTTGGTTATTTTGATTTGCATGAGTGAATCATGCAAGAAGCTAGACAATGAATCCGAAGTCGAACAACCGCTCCTAGCGCCGGTAGGCAATATAGATAGTGCCTTGATTCAATGGTCGGACACTGTGCTTCTGTGGCTCGGTAGCATGCAATTGGAAAACGGGTTACTTGCAACAAGTTATGAAAGCAATCTACTATCGCTCTACGACAATGCTCTTTCCGTTTGTGCTTTTGTTAGTGCCGGTCAATATGATAGAGCTGAGCGGATTCTTTCATTTTTCAAGGCACGTTTAAATAGTGAGATGCTTTACGGGTCGGGTGGGTATTTCCAGTTTCGCAATGCTTCGGGACCGCAAGGAAACCGCTGGTTGGGCGATAATGCCTGGTTGCTCATTGCTATTCATAACTATGAAGACGCAACAGGAGATTTGCAGTTTTCCGAAATGAAGTTGGCACTGGATAATTGGATCCGTGCGCAACAAGATGTCGACGGCGGAGTGAATGGTGGAACCGAGTCATCGGGAGCTCTCATTGGAAAGGTTACCGAGGGAATGATTGACGCCTTCAATGCCGTTCGAGGTTTCGACGCGTTTCACTCAGGTGTATTGACTTACCTGCGAGAAGAGCGTTGGGATACGATTGACCGATTGCCGGTGTCGTGGCCCGGCAGCAATTATTACTATGCGCTCGATAATTTTTCGTGGGGCTATTGTGCTTTAGAGGGCTTTCCTGATCGAGTACTAAATGATGCCGATCGTTTTCTGAATGCGCAATTCCATGTTCCTTCCCAGCAACCGATAAATGGCTATTGCTTCGATGAGGACCGAGATGCGGTTTGGTTGGAAGGCACGGCACAGATGGCCATTGCTTTTTTAAAGTCGGGAGATGCGGCTCGTGCGAATACCGTATTGCGCGAAGTGGCGAAGGCACGTGTAGTTCAATCACAATGGCCCGGCATTTTTGGTATTCCATACGCGACCAATCAAGGCACCGGCTATGGCGGTGGTCTGCTTTGGAATGGAGTCGACTCGCAACCTGCAACCGCCTCCAGTTGCTGGTATGTGATGGCGTGCCGAGAGTTTGATCCGATGCAGTTGAATTATGGAAAAGGTGTACCCGACGAAATGGAGTTTTGGTCGGAATAGTAAGGCGTGGATTTCGGAAGTGTTGACTTTTCGTGAATGGTGATCAATCTGCAATACCATTTCGTATAAACTCAAAATAGCGCTTCAGCTCAGAACTGTTTTCCAAACGGGGTGTTTGTACTTCGAGTATAGCGCAGCTAGTCTGCGCATAGAGCCAATTCAACCCTTCGGTAAGTGAATGTGCATTTTGCGTGCTGAGGTAGGGAATATTATACATGGCTGCGAGGCCCGAAGCATTGCGAGTGTGGGCTGTTTCGAAATACGTTTCCAGAGCCTGTGAGTTAGCGTCAGGACCATCAATGATTCTGAATATTCCACCGCCGCCGTTGTTAACGATAATAATCCGCAGATTCGTTTTATTGAGAATATTCCAAAACGCATTGCTGTCGTAGAAGAAGGCAATATCCCCACTTATCAAGGTGGTGAATTTACCCGAAACATGTGTGGCGCCAATCGCGGTGCTGGTGCAGCCATCAATACCGGCTACGCCGCGGTTACCGAAGTACCGCAAGTCGCTTCGCGTATCGTGCAGCAAAATATAACGAACGGCAGAGCTATTGCCCATTTGCACGTCGCTTCCGGTAGGAAGATGTGGTTGAATGATATGAAACGCCTGCAAGTCGCTCCAGTTGGCTTGGCGCATGTATTCGTTGGCCGCAAGCGAAGTTGTTTCATTCCAGCGCAAAACAGATTCGCGATAATCAGAAGCGATAGATTCGTGAGCTTCATTTATGTTTTCAAAAAACTCAGTTGGTGTTAAGGGAATGACTTTGCTGAGCTTCTTGAGCGTGTCTAGCCCTTCACCGCTGATATCCACATGCCAGTGCTCCATATTTGCTTTACGCAGCAGTGCTTTTAGCTTTCTCGATATAAGGTTATGACCAACCGTGATGAGTAGGTCGGGCTGCAAATACGTCTTCTTTTCTTCGTTCAGCCCTGCCAAAAAACGATCGATGGTAGTCACGAATGAGTCGTCGGCGAGATTGCTGTGTGCTTCTGTGAAGACGGCAACATTGCTTCGCTTACCAAATGCTTTTACGGCCTGTAAAAGAATTGGGTCGGACTGCATTTGCCCGGCCAGAACCATCACTTTTTTTGAACCGGTAATGCTCATGTGAAGTGAAGTCAATTCCTTTTCATCAAGTCGCAACTGTGCATTCGCACGCGTAATTGTTTTGGGTGATTGTTGCGGATTCTCGGTAAGATTATAGAGTGGTTCGCGGAGTGGAAAGTTGATGTGAACGGGTCCGCGAACGCCCTCATTAGCAAGGCGCATGGCCTCATCCATGATGCGCACATTGTACCAAACCAGATCTCCTTCTGCTGCTTCTTCCGCTATTTCGTAGGATGCTTTGATGAAGTTGCGATACACATCGCGCTGACGGATACTTTGACCTTCTCCCTGATCAATCCACTCAAAAGGTCTGTCGGCTGTGACCACTAGCAATGGAACTCGCTGGTAATATGCTTCTGCAATGGCAGGCGCGAAGTTGAGCGCAGCTGTGCCGCTCGTGCAAATGATTGCCACAGGATGGTTTAGCTGCTGAGCCATACCAAGAGCAACAAATGCTGCACTTCGTTCATCCACGATGCTATGAACGTGAAAGCGCTTGTCATGTGCAAGACTGATACTGAAAGGAGCATTACGCGATCCCGGACAAATAATGATTTCCCGAATGCCGTGTTGATCGAGCAGTTGGATGAAGTCTTGAACCGGTCTTTTATCGGAAATCATGGGCCGCTAAATTAGCTGACAGGCGAGCTATACGCTATAGTTTCTTCTCCATGAAAACCAAATCCAGCCAGCGGTCAAACTTAAACGCGACTTCGTGAAGATGACCTGCAATGCGGAAGCCTTCTTTCTCGTGCATGGCTATGCTGAGGGAGTTCTCGGCATCAACACCACCAATGAGCACGTGAATACCATTTTGTTGGGCGCGATGGACAATGGTTTTGAGCAGTTGTTTGCCCAGCCCCAGCCCTCGTGACTGTTCCCTTACATACACCGAATGTTCCATGGTGCTTCGATAGGCCGCTCGAGCCCTGAATGTTCCATAGGTGGCAAAACCTCCTATTTCACCTTCAATCTCTGCTACTATGACGGGCCAACTCTCTGTTTGTCGCTGCTTCCACCAATTCTCTATGTAGGATCGATCGAATGGAGCATATTCGTAAATGGCCGTTGTTTTTTCAATTGCTTCGTTATAAATGCTCAGAATAGCATCTAAATCTGACGCTGTTGCTTCACGAAGGTGTTTAGAATCTTTTATCATGATCCACTCGGACTTGGCTTAATTTATCCCAAGTTTGCATCAAATTAAAATCAACTAAGATGAAAGCAGTAAAAAAAGTTTGGCTA
>JBILCQ010000158.1:0-5467 GCA_044353065.1 Flavobacteriales bacterium
ACCGGCTATCAGTTGGGGAAAACACATTGATAATGCTCACAATTGAAGTCGGAGAAACCGAAAATCCTTAAGAGTAGGACAATTAATCTTAATTTTTATGAAGCGTAGTTTATTGTTTTCTTCAATTCTTTTCTTGGGGTTAGCGTTTGTGCTGATCGGTTGTAAAAAAGACGATCCCGAACCAACTCCAACTCCAACACCAACACCGGCCACAACTGGTGGATTAGTTGTAAAAGTTCAGCTGGAAGGTTCAACCGGTTATTTGACAGGCGCCATAGTTGGTCTTGCAACATCTGAAGAAAATCTCTACAATGAGATTTATCTCCGAGAATTGGAGACGAATAGCAGTGGCCAGGCCAATTTTGGACAACTAAACCCAGGAAATTATTATTATGATTGTTATTATGAATTGGGATTTGCTCCTTACTATGGTGTAGGTCAAGTCCAAATTGTTGCAGGTCAAAATCAAGAGTTGACACTTACAATGATTCCTTAGAAACTCAATCGTAAGTTGAGTTTTGTGAAATATTTAATAGGCGGGCTATTAGCTCGCCTATTTATTTACAGGGAGTTCATAAATATAAATGCCTCCTTTCAACATCCCTCATCCTTCACCCGCACCTGCGTCCAACGCCAGCCCTCATCCGACCACTGCCAGTAGGGGAGTTGTTGCTTGAATGATGACACGCGTTCTTTCTCCAAAATTGCTTTCATGTTGTTGAGGCCTTCTTGGATATCGCTGCCCAGCATGTCTTCCATGCTTATGAACAACTGCATCACATTGAATGGATACGCCATGTTGCCGTTGAAGTTCCAGGTGAGTTGTGTTGTAGTGCTGTCGGTCGAAGCAAAGAGCATTTCGCTGCTCGCTTGTGACTCGAACGGCTCCTTGAATCGAAGGGCAAAGCCAATACGCTTGCCTTCTTCCAAGGCAATGATTTCTTCTTCACCCGATCCCACCGAATCTAAATCACTTTTCCACGCGGCTGCAAAGCCCACCGTGCCGTCTTCGCCGGTATAGGTGTTCACTTGGTTTGGGTCCATCTTCCACCACACGCTATAATCTTCCTGATTGCGAATCATGCGCGCATATTCAAACACATCGGCATTGCTGCGCGCTATGGTTACCGTGCGCGATACGGCGTAATCCTTGGGAAGGAATAAGCCTGTAATCAAGGCCAAGGCTACAATCGCAGCCAAGCCAAGTCCGATGTATTTTAAGATTTTCATGAGTAATTGTTAGGTTCCGAAGGTAGCACTTGTCAGTGCTTGGGAAGAATGGACTCTGGTGATTTTACTCCTATTACCAAAAAATCTTATCGCAGCTTAGCCACGTAGGTGAATTGACCATAGAGCTGATGAAACCAAGCGGATGGACCGGTTTTCCAAGTAATATAGAGAGGTCCAAACTCGATGCTTGAACGATTACTGATAGATCGGTTGAATTGAAGTGCGGCCCAGTTCTCCGCGTAGTATGGGCGAGCGGATGAGGGCGTATTGAAGAAGGCTTCTTCGTAAGCGTATATTTTCCATTTGTTGAATGTGCGACTCCACCCGGCAAGAAGACGCGCGCGGTGCTGAAAATGAAATTCATCATTGAAACTGGTTCGAATAAATCGATTGTCGGAACGCAGACGGAGCTGCACCTCATTGGATCCGAGATTGAACGATTGTTTCAACTGCGCGTGGCCCCGTTGCTCATGCACTACGGCATCCGTCCCCGGATTTTCAGCTTGGTAAACATACGCCCCCGAAAGGGTGGTTTTGTCAGTTAGTGAATGGTTGAAAGACTGCTCCGCGTAGTAGAGTAAAACTCCTGCATCAACGTCGCCTTGAATGCTCTGCAAAGGGATGGCTGCAAAATGATAAAGTCCTACATTGTTTTTTTCATTCAATGCAATAGATGCATCGATCGTCGGAAATACACCCCAAACGGTTTGTCCTCTCACCGTGGTTGCAAAGCAAAGCAAAGCACAAAGGGTAGTCTGCAGGAAAAATACGTTCGTTCTCATTCATCGTAAAATTGCGATGAATGAATCCTCATTCTTTTAAACGTGTGTTAAAATTAGGTTTTCAAATTGTTGGTGCGTCTTAGTAAATAGATTCTCAGAACTAGCTCTTGAGTCATCTCTGCCCCCTGAATTCGAGTTGCTTTTTTCCTATCCAACTGCTTCAGCCGCGTGAGAATAGAAAACCCACAAATGAATTCGTGGGCTTGTCAATTAGAAGTATGATATTTTTTAGAATGAGAAACAACATCAGAATGAGTCAGCCTTAGGAGCTCCATTCTCCATTCTCCTTTCTCCCTTACCCCTTATCCCTTCCCCATCCACCTCATGAATAAACCGCACAACCCCTCCCATAAACACCTGCTGGTCGTCCCACATCGACAGGTGACTTCCGTTGGGGCAGTATAAGAATTGTCCGCGCAGTACTTCTTTGCTCTGTGCTTCCATGGCGGCAGGATCCATCGTGTCGTGCTTGGCTCCAATCATGAGAGTAGGAACACGAATTTCTTTCAGGCGGTCTTTGATGTCCCACGTTTCTAACCTTCCGCTGATGCCAAACTCACTGGGGCCTTGCATGAGGGTGTAAATGGAATTGTTGCCATGTTTGAACGAGCGTGTGCACGGTTCCGGCCAGGGCTGCAATCGGCAGATGTGATGATTGTAATAATGCTCTTGCAACAGCTCCATGAATCGCGGATTGCTGAAGTCTTGCTTCTCTTCAATAGCGCGAATTTCAGCGAGTACAGCCGGATCCATTTGCTTGGCCAACACTTCATCTGCATACTTGCCATATTCCGGTGCGCTGGCTACCATGTTGGCGACAATCATTCCCTTAAGATGCTGTTGGTATTTCAGCGCGTATTCCATAGCCAGTATACCTCCCCACGAGTTGCCAAGCACAAAGAAGTTCGAGCTGTCGGCACCAATGGCTTGTCGCACTTGCTCAACTTCTTCCACAAACCGCTCGGTGGTCCACAAGCTACTGTCGGTGGGTTGGTCGCTGTAATACGAACCGAGCTGATCGTATTCGTAGAACTCGAATCCTTCACGCATGAAGAACGTCTCGAAACACTCCATGTACTCATGGGTCATGGCAGGTCCGCCGTGCAGAAGCAAAACCTTTATGCGCGGGTTGCTTCCGAACCGCTTGGTCCATACGTTGAACGTGCCAACAGGCGTTTGGATGGGAATCATGCGCACACCGCCGGCTTCTATCGAGTCTGAGTAGGTGAAGTAAGCTTTTCTTTCGGCATTGGAGTCAATTGTCTTTGTTGATGCGTCTTTACATGAACTCATAAAGAGAATAGACATCATTAAAAGGATAGAAGAGAATTTCATCGGAGACTAAGTATTGGGCAAACATCGCAACAAAACCTTCAACGTTCAACCTTCAACTTGCAACACACATAACTACCTTTGCATCATGAACAAACAGCAAGTCTTCGCACACGAAACGTTAGCCACCGCCACGCATTTGGTACTGCCTGAAAATACTAATACACTCGGTAATTTGATGGGCGGCCAATTGCTGAATTGGATGGACGTTATTTCGGCCATATCTGCTCACCGTCATTGCCGTCGTATTGTGGTTACTGCAGCGGTCAACAACGTTTCGTTTCAGCATCCCATCAAGCTGGGCGATATTGTTACCATCGAAGCAAAGGTTTCCCGTTCATTCAACTCATCGATGGAAGTCTACATGGAAGTTTTTGTGGAGCACGCACAAACAGGAGAGCGCAAAAGGTGCAATGAGGCGAATTATACGTTTGTTGCAGTAGACCAAATTGGAAGCGCTATTCCTGTACCCGAGCTTGTTCCGGAGACAGAAGAAGAGAAGCGCAGATACGATGGTGCGTTGCGCCGTCGTCAGCTTAAGTTGATTTTAGCGGGAAAGATGAAACCCGATGACGCTACTGAACTGAAGGCGCTGTTTGTGGAGCCCAAAGCGTTTCAATAGCTCCGGTTATTGCAGTGATTTCTATTTGATCGATGCAACGATTTTTCATTCCGTATTTGCAACGATTGCCGAGTTTTGAGCATGGACGCGAGTGAATTCGAAGTCTGTTGCGTTTTTTCGGTTCTAATATTATACTCGATGGATGTGGTTTGTAGGCAGACATTCCCAGCCCGGGCACTGTGCAACCCCAAAGAGAAATTATCTTTTTTCTAAAAGCAGAAGCAATGTGCATCATGCCGGTATCTCCCGCAATTACGATTTCTGCACGACGTATGGCATCGGCACTTTGGTGGATGGACCATTTGCCACAAGCGTTATAAACATGCGTGCCGCATGCATTGGCAATTCGATCGCCTAGTAGCTTGTCATCAGGACCGCCAAGCAAAACCAACGGTTGTTTAATTGACTTACAAACTTCCAGGAGTTTCTTTTCACTCATGCGTTTTCCTGCGTGCGCTGCTCCTATGGCAAAGGCAATGAATGGAGTTTGCATTATTGCCGGCAGGTCGCTTTTTGGAATCTTCGCGTTTTCCGGAATATAATATTCAAGGCCTTGATCATCTGGCTTTACATCAAATGATTCGAGGGTGTCGAGATAGCGCTCCACAATATGTTTTTGGGGCATTCGATTGATACCGAAATTGACCCACAACCATTTCTCAATATTATACTTTTTGAAGGTGAAGTTCGGACAGTGGAGTTTGCGTTTTACTTGACTAGAACGAAGGTTTCCGTGCAAATCAATCACATAGTCGAAATGCTCGTCTATCAATTCAGTTAATACTTCCTGCACGTTTTTCTCGATGGAATGAATTCTGTCCACATGCGGATTACCATCCAACACCATGGCGTATTGCTTTTTTGTCAGCACATGTAATTCAATTTCTCCCTCTAATTGCTGCTTGATGGCACGCAACACGGGGGTCGTCAGCACTAAATCGCCGATGGAACTGAAACGTATGACGAGGAGTTTTGTCAAGAAGGGAGGAGGGGTAAGGGGTAAAGTATAAGGGCTAAGTTATGAGGGGTAAGGTATAAGGGGTAAAGTTATTGTTGTTAGATGTTAGTTGTTTTCTGTGAATGTTTTCATTCGCCACTCGCCATTCGTCACTCGCCATTCGCGACTATCCACTCATTCTCTCGCCACTAATCGACTCGAGCAGGATGCGCCTCACATCGGTTGGGTTGTAGTTGAGCCCGAGGAGATACATGAGTTTCACCAGTGCTGCTTCGGTGGTCATGTCACCGCCACTGATGATTCCTATTTCTTCGAAGGCGCCGCTTGTTTCGTAGAGTCCTTGTTCAACCATGCCTTTGTTGCATTGGGTTACGTTCAGTATAATAATGCCTCGTTCTGTTGCCTTGCGAAGCGCATCCAGAAACCAAGAGTCGGTGGGGCCGTTGCCGGCTCCAAACGTTTCGAGAACAATGGCGCGTAATCCTTCAATAGAGAGCAATCCTTCTGCGAGCATTTTCGACATACCGGGGAATATTTTCAATA
>JBILCQ010000228.1:0-4000 GCA_044353065.1 Flavobacteriales bacterium
CGATTGCCCCTATATAATGCCAGTAAGACTTTTTATTTGATTGGGCATAACCCAACCAAGCCAATGCCCCCAACATAATGGCAATGAGTACAAGTAATAATAAGATTATTCCAATAACCAGCGCTCCACCTGAGGTGTTATAATGAGTTTTGCCACAGAGTGGACATTTACTGATAAATTCCTTGGTAACGAATACCTTTCCGCATTCGCATTCGATTGTTTTGTATTCAGACATAGCTACTTGGATTAAGTGCGTCAGCGAATAAGAGACCGGCGCGGGTAGGATAAAATTAATTGGAATAGGGGCTCTCCTTGCCCTCTTCAGCGTCCTTGAAACCACGAACAACACATGCATCATCAGCTTCAAAAGGAGGATTCACACCCATTCCTTCGGAGTATTCATTGATTGCGTCCTCCAAGCTTAATCCCGCAGCGCGCAATTGCACCCAGACTTGCATATCACGGCCGAATTGATACGCCTCAACTGAATCTTTGCAATCCTCAGTGCTTTTGCCGGCGCATGAAAGCAAGATGGAAGACAATACTAAAAAAAACGAACAAACCATATATTTGAATCTCATAACATGGTGTTAATATGTATACAAATATAACTGGAGTTGCTAAAATTCAGTAATTTAAAGCTTATAGTCATAACAACTCATCGCTACATTTTAATAATTACATCCAGATCATAATGAACGTAAAGAAACTCTTCAGCAACAAAACCAAGTGCACCTTGGAAATTGATCAATTCAATCCAAATCTTCCGCAAGCATGGAGCGGCAAACCGGACGGAAGCTATTTGTTTCCTCACAATGGTATAGACTGCACTCCAATGAAATGGGTCATGCTGCACGATGTGAAAACAAACGACCTTTCGTGGATTTCAGATTTGTTTCCGAACCTGGAAATGTTACAAATAGATTTTCAAAAAAATCAATCGCTCACTAGCCTAAGTGGAATTGAGTTGCTATCCAACCTACATGCTTTGATTATTAATGATGGCGGAGGAGAACTCAACCTAGACTATCATGAAAAGCTTAAACTCGATTACCTGATATTTGGAGGCAGCAAATCCGATCACTACAAAATGGATGCGCGCGTAATTGTGAACAAGCCTATCTATGTGAAAATCTTGTTCACATTCGTGGATCGCAAGGAACATTTGAAAGAACTTACCAGCGATAGCCTTTACCTTTCCGGTTTGCGTGATGAAACAGGCAAGATTTACACTCATTTCGAGGGCGACGCCAAAGATCTGACATTTGCAATCGATCCAATATTGAACACTTAATCCTCGGTCGGATATCCGGATATCAAGAGGCGAGCGCAAGAATGTAAGCGGGTTTTTCGAGCTCCTGTAAAATCCAATCCTCCTCTTCATCGTACCAATACCCCTTCCGAATATTGGAGTGATGGTCGTAGGCCAAAGCATAGATCTCATTGGCTGCGGCAAATTCTCGCAGCTCATCCCAAACGGGCACGTCATTTAACCGGAGCCCATCATAGTGCATCAACACCGAGAACGAGCTCGCAGGGTCCTCAGCATCCTCCTTCATAACGACCAGCTTATTGGGGTCGCCCAAATACATAGACACGATATCAATACATTCTTGCTTTAGTTCTTGTTGTTCGGGCCAGAAGGAGGTGAATTCGAAAGTGAGCATGGTGACTTTATTTGGTATCGGCAAATTCCAGTAAGCGAATTAAAGATATATCGTTGAAAAGACGAGCAACATCAGAATCACTCAAGTACTATAGCATCATAAGCGATTTTGGTCTCGATTGTTACATCATTGTCATCTCCCAATTCAGCAGATCGAATATCCAAAGCGCGTTTCATGAAAATCTTGGCATCTCTTCTATTGCCGGCTGCGAGCATGATTAGCAGTCATTCAATTTAAATTTCCAAATACCCTCCGGATGAAGGTACAAAAGCTCCGGTAAACCCATAATAGATTGAAAATATCCGCCCGAAAATGGTGGAAGATCTCCCGAAAATTCCAGTCTTTTAAAAACCAGTCCATTCACTTCTCTCGCACAGGAGCAAGCCTCACATGGGGTTGAATCCTTACCAAAAACGGGTGATGGAATGTTCCCTCCCCAATTGACGACGACCTTCAGCGAATTGATATATCCCATTGCCCCCTCATGTCGGATTGAATCTGAATTAATAGAAAGGGTGGTTTTCCATTCCATAGTCGCAAGGTTTAGTTCATGCGCGTCTCGTAGCCAAGTGAAATAACCTACATCGGTAGCACTTGCCAATCCTAATCTGGCCTTGTGTTCCCGTTGAATTCCGGTATCACTGCCAATACCTGAAACGAGGATTGCCTTTGTTCCATGCTCTATCGGTAATAATTGACCATTTCGCGGATATGGAGCAATACCCGGTTTATTTTCCTTGAGTTGTATCCACTTCTTTTCAGCAATATCATAAACCCAAAGCCAATTCTTATAGGTGAAATATCCATAACCGCCAAATTCATACAATCGATTGTTCACCGGATCGAAGGCAAACGAGGCACCACATGCATGAACATCGTGCACGCCAAAAGACAATCGAGTCCAGATTCCTACCGGAGCGGTCAATTCAAATACGGTAGAGCGAATTGAGGACCAAGCGTAGAAAATCTGCTTCTTCGAGTCATAAACCATTCGACCAACACCTTCCGGCCAATTACCGGGATTGAATGTGACCAAAGAATTCTTGATTCTGTCCCAATAGATGAGCTGTTTTTTCTCCGTGTTAAAAAACCAAACTCCATTGTCATCGGTCAGCCAGTTGTTGGTTTGGAAACCCTTCAAATCTTCAGTGAACTCCCATTTACTCCACATCCCATGTAAACTTGCTTCTGTCTCTAGAGGTGCCAGTTCATCGACGGAAGCATATTGATTGTCCTCCATTCGGTCATCCTCAATTTGCTGCTTCACCGTCAATAGACGATTCGCTATCTGATTATCCTCATCATAGTTTTTGCACTGATGCAAAGCGTCTTGTATTAAAACCAACCCCTCATCTTTATCCACAGTCGCTCTGCGTTTGGCATTCTCTTCAAGCGCAACTATTAAACAATATCGGTAGAAATTATCCGTATGTTCACGTGTCTTAAAAGGAAGAGCCTCTGTATACTTTCTCAACCAAGGTATTGCCTGCTCATAATTCCCCATAGCATACCGATTCTCCTGCAAATAGTGCAATGCCTTCAAGGTTTGGGGATGTGATTTTCCCAAATGCTTGAAGTGATAGCTATAGGCATGTTGGAATTGCTGGTCGGCATACTCGAAAAGATCCTTATCCAGCCCATCCAATAAAGATGGATCAGCATGTCCCCATCGCCCGACTCCACGAAGTCCACGCCAGAAATTAACCAACCCAATGTATAGATTGATCTCAGCTAGTTCAACACTATCTGAAGATTCCTCCAGCATTATGGCTTTTGCTTTTTCAAAATACTCCGTTGATTTGACCACCTGCAGTCCAAGGGATAAGTATGCAAAGCCTAAGAGTCTGTATGTGTTTTTAAGCTTATCTTTCTCAGGAGCAGGCTCTGACTCGCGAATCGCGGCAGCCCTTGTAAGCGCATCCATGGCAGCTTTATAACCATCGTGACCGGAACGCTTGTATTCGCTATCGCCCAACTGTTCAAGCGCTACAACCAATGATTGTTGATCATTTCGCCTCTCGGCCTCGTCAATAAACTGAGAGTAATAGAGTTTTGCCTGATCGAGGGCGTTTAAATCAGTATAGAAAGATATTAAGGTCAAAGCCGACGAAAAATCAATCGCACTCTTACTTTGGAGCAAATCGCTAATTGTACTCTTCAGTTGGATTGATTCCTTTACAATCCCATCCAATTGATCAACGACCTGTTGCTTTTGATTGGCCAAAAGGATTCCTCGCACATGTTTTATGACATTCCAATCACTTGCCGAAGGATTCTCCATGAGCGTTTGAAATACCTCCTCCACCTTATTTTTCATGAAAGCATGCACCAGT
>JBILCQ010000159.1:0-5459 GCA_044353065.1 Flavobacteriales bacterium
CTATAATCCTACAATCCTACAATCCTATAATCCTCCCTTATTTTCGCACCTGCAATTGTCCTTTATGTCACAGCGAATCCAAGAAAGCGTAAAAGATATCTTCACGCGTTACCTTGAGGTGCACAAGCATCGCAAGACGCCTGAGCGTTTTGCCATTCTCGCTGAGATTTATGAAGTGAGTGGGCATTTTGATGTGGAGATGCTTTACTCTCGGATGAAGAATAAGAAGTATCGCGTGTCGAGAGCAACGCTTTACAACACCATCGAACTTTTGATTGATTGTAATTTGGTGCGTAAGCATCAGTTCGGCCAGAACTCGGCCCATTATGAGCGTGCTTTTCAAAATCAGCAACACGACCACATTATTCTCACCGATAGCAATGAGGTGCTGGAGTTCTGTGACCCGCGTATTCAGAGCATTAAATCGACGCTGGAGGAGATTTTCGGTATTGAAATTCATCATCACTCGTTGAATTTCTACGGACGTAGAAAGGGCTAGCCATTTTCGCCCTACTTTCGCGTGTCTTTTTTTTTAAGCCGTGAACAACAAAGTAGATATTCTCCTCGGGCTCCAGTGGGGCGACGAGGGCAAAGGAAAATTAGTCGACGTACTTACGCCTCGATACGACATCATCGCTCGCTTCCAGGGTGGCCCAAACGCCGGTCACACGCTCGAGTTTGAAGGTACAAAACATGTTCTGCACACCATACCATCGGGTATCTTTCATAACCACGTTACGAATCTTGTCGGCAATGGAGTAGTGATCGATCCGGTCGTTTTTGCGAAGGAGATTGACGCTCTTGTGGCGAAGCATGTTCCCGTTCGTGAGCGACTGCTCATTTCGCGCAAAGCACACGTCATTGTTCCTACGCATCGCTTGCTCGATCGCGCCAGTGAGGCATCAAAGGGCGAAAGTAAAATCGGATCAACCCTCAAGGGAATTGGACCGAGTTACATGGATAAAACCGGACGCAATGGATTACGTGTGGGAGATTTGCTCAGCGCTGATTTCAACGCGCGTTATGAAGCATTGAAGCAAAAGCATCTTCATCTGCTGAAAGGATTTGAGGAACACTATACGGCCGATGCCGGAGAACTTCAAACCATGGAAGAGGAGTTTATGCGCGGGGTGCAGGTTATTCGCGAGTTGACGATTGTAGACAGTGAACATTTCATCAATAAAGCACTCAAGGACGGAAAGCGCATTCTGGCAGAAGGCGCTCAGGGTTCCATGCTCGATATCGATTTCGGAACGTATCCGTTTGTTACTTCATCAAATACGGTAGCCGCCGGTGCTTGCACCGGGCTTGGCATTGCACCGAATCGAATTGGTGAAGTAATCGGCATCTTTAAAGCATATACAACGCGAGTAGGAGGTGGTCCATTTCCAACCGAATTGAACGACGAAACCGGGGAAGCCATGCGTAAAGTGGGCAATGAATATGGCTCTACCACCGGAAGAGCAAGACGCTGCGGATGGGTCGATTTGCCGGCTATGCGCTATGCGTGCATGATTAACGGGGTGACACAACTCATCATGATGAAGGCCGACGTGCTCAGTCAGTTCAATACGATTAGTGTTTGCACACATTATAAAACCGGAGCAGGCACTACGGAAGATTTGCCATTCGATATCTCACCGTCACTTGTTGAGCCGGTATACGAAGATTTGAAGGGCTGGGGAGTGGATCTCACCGGCATGCGCAATGAAGCAGATTTGCCTTCGTCGCTGCGCGATTATATACTTTACCTGGAGCAAAAGCTGGAAACCCCCATCACAGTTGTTAGCGTGGGTCCTGATCGTGTTCAAACCATTCAACGAAGCCATTCGTAAATAGAAACTAATAGATTGTTTTGAATCAACGAAACTTTGCACATGGGGTATAGTCGGCTCATCTACCTGTTGGTTCTCGTGTTGCTTCCATTTGCGATGCAATCGCAAACCAATACGCGCAAGGTGAAGTTGATTCACACCGATGAACTTCGTTACGATAGGGCGATGGTTTCCGCTCAGCGATTAATCGGACATGTGCATTTGGAGTTGGATGGCACTGCGTTTTTTTGCGATAGTGCATACCTCTACAACAACGATGACTTTGATGCTTATGGGCGAATACGCATCATGGAAGGAAACGGAAGCACTGTTTTTTCTGACGCGCTTCACTTCGAAAAGGCAAAAAACACAGCATTCTTAAGCGGTAATGTTACGATGCGTGACGAGGATATTACCCTTACGAGTAGTGAGCTCACGTATCAGGTTCGCGATAAAATTGCTCGTTATTATACCGGTGGCCGTATTGTTTCCTCCGGTAGTAAAAACACATTGACCAGCAAGCATGGTACATACAACGGTAGAACGGAAGACTTCTTCTTCAAACACGATGTGGTATTGATAAACCCTTCGTATACCGTGCGCAGTGACACCATGAATTACAAAAGCGCAACAGAGATAACCACGTTCCTTGGGCCTACATACATCGAAGGTGACAGTGTGCTTATTTATTGTGAAACCGGCTATTACAACTCCAAGAAGGATGAGTCGCGATTTGGCAGGAATGCCTGGGTGCGCGATGGATCAACCATTCTTCGAGGCGATAGTATTTACTTCAATAACAAACAGGGTGTGGGTGAAGTGTTTCGCAATGTGAGCGTGCGTGATACAACACAGACTTTTGAGATACGCGGTCATTATGCGCGTCATGTGCAGAAGCCCGAAATGAGCTTTGTAACGGATCGAGCGCTGTTGCTCGACGTCATGAACGGCGATACCTTGTTCTTGCATGCCGACACATTAAAGGCATCGACAGATACCGACGGTTCGAAGCAAATTTTTGCCTATCGCGGAGTTCGGATTTTCAAGAATGATTTGCAGGGCTTGTGCGATTCGGCTGTTTACTTGCAGCGCGATAGTATGATGTGGATGTATCGGAATCCTATTGTGTGGAGTGCGCAGAATCAGGTCACAGGCGATACATTAAAACTAGGATTGAGTGGTAACGTGTTGAGCAAGGCATGGGTAATGGGAAATGCATTTATCGTTTCGGACGCCGAGGCCAATGATACCGTGCAGGGACCTGAGATCCGATTTAACCAGATTAAGGGAAAGTTTATGACTGCCATTTTTGGAGGCAGTAAATTGGAGTCTGTGTGGGTTGATGGTAACGGAGAACTGGTGTACTATCCAACCGACGATAAGGGCCTTAAGCCGCGTGCACTTGGTACGAATCAGGGCGAGTGTTCGTCTATCTTTATTCGATTCCGCGACGGCGAGTTGTCGACCGTTCGCATGGAAGGCAATCCGAAATCTGTATTCAAGTCGAATAAGTTCACGGGCAATGAGCCCATGAAGTTGCGCGACTTCAAATGGCTTCGCGACCGAAGGCCGCGAAGCCGTGAAGATATTTTCCTGAAGTAATTAAAATTTATGGCTGAAGCCGATGCTGAAAGCTCTTCCGGGGCTCATGCGGCTAAACGTTTGCGGCGTTGCCTGGAAGCTTTCGTAGTTGTATTGGAGGTCATCGTTCAACAAGTTGCTGATGCGGAAGTCGATGGCACTTCTTTTTTCCGCACCCAGTTTTTTCGAGGCGCTGAAGTTCAAGCTGTGGAATGATTCGAAGTAGATATCCGGAATCAACCCTGTACCTGCGATATAGAGCGTAGGTCCTTTTACATTGTAGAAAAGTCCTACATCAACACCAAGGCTATCGTTGGCATAGGTGAAGCCCGCGTTAATCACGTAGGGCGATTGTCCTGCCATTTCACGATGGCGTTCGATGGTTTGTCCCGTTTTCTCATAACTCTTGCGCGAATTGTATTCAAGCTCGGTCATTTGGATTTTGGATTGAACAAGAGTCACATTCACATTGAAGAGAAATTTGTCTAATCCATCAGCGATGAATCCAAGGTTTTTCCTCGCTTCGATTTCAATTCCTACAACCTGGCCATCGCCGACATTGCGGGGTTGAAATTCGGCGATTGTTTGCTGCAATGGAATACGAACCATTTCAATCGGTTTATCAAACTGCTTAAAAAATGTACTCAGAGAAAACATCTGCCCTTCTTCACCGAAGTATTCCCAACGAAGATCGAAATTATTGATGCGGGTTTCAGTGAGGTCTCCATTCCAAGTTGTGTAGGTGAAAAGACTTCCATTGAAAACACGATTTGTAATAGGGTCGAGAATCTGTGCAAATGAGAGCTCTTTGAAGGAAGGTCTTGCAATTGTTTTTGTGAACGACGCGCGCACGTTTTGCCTATCGTTTGCCGAGAAAATCACATTCACTGAGGGGAAAAGGTCAAGTGCGTCGAGCACCTTTTCATTTTTAAGATTATTGCCGTTTATAATGTCACCACCAGCCCATGTTTGGTCTCGTCCGGTATGGCGTTGTACATAGTTTTCGGCACGCAAGCCCATTATAGTCCTCCATTGTTTATTCAAGCGAAAGTCATTCGAGATATATCCTGCCGTATTACTCACGGTGCTGCTGTATGCATTGGAGTTGGGGAAGTTGTTACCTGTTTGATAGTAGAGTTCATTTTGGTCGCTAGGATAAACGTTGGAATCACTAAGAACGTCATTGGGTGAAAAATTTGGCCAGTATTGAGGACTTTGACCTGTGAAGCGAATCTCATAAAATAATATTTCGTATTCGCGCTGTTTAAGTATTTGGGATATGCCGAATTTTAGCTTGCTTTCATGCTCTTTGAATTTATAACTTTTGCTCAGATCTAAACGAATTTGTGTATTTAACTCATCTAGTTTGCGCCATGTACGTGTTGGGAGCCCACCTGCGCCAGGAGCGAATGTTGTATCTTCAAGTGTTATGGCTGTTCGGCGGATATCGGGGTCGCTGTTTGAGGAGCGAGTTCCTGATATTCTCCAGTCAATGTCCCATTTGCTTTCTTGTATGATGTGTGTTCCGGCAAGAAGCACATTCGATAGTGACCGCTGATTATATTCTAAGTTATCGGATGCGGCAGTGAACCCTGATTGACCAGCAGTACCATTGTCTATATTCTTAATTCGGAATTGACCGGCCCTGCTTTCACCATTCTGAAGATGCATAACTGAAAGTCGATATTTATTATGGAGTGATTTGTATGCTAATCCACCAAGTAAACCTATGAGCACGTTGCGCTCACCAAGCTGTCCTGCCTGAGCAGTTGTAACAGTCATTTCGTTAGTTGATGCGTCTATGCTACGCTGATATTCACCGAATTGAACATCATCGTAGAAACGATAATCATTTTTGTAAGAGGCGGAAAACACATATCCCAGTTTTCGCTGAGGTGAATTTTCTTTTCTTAGGTCAAGTTGATTTCCGAAGCTCACGAAGGCACTATAGTCGGCCAGGCTAGTTTCTTTTTTAGCCCCCAACTGAGGGTTGAAACTGGAAATGAAATTTCTCACTTCTGCATCTGTTACTTTCGAATAGGGGGTTGGGAGTTCTGATTTATA
>JBILCQ010000160.1:0-5457 GCA_044353065.1 Flavobacteriales bacterium
AATTCGCATTGGAATAATCAGACCCGCATCTGTCATACGAATGCAGTTGATTGAAAGGTTATTGCTATTCTCATCGATACTTGCCAGATATGGGGCTTGGCTCATAGGGCTGCGCAACTTCCGGGCTTCATATTGATCTTCTGTAGCAGCTTCATCGTTTTTAATCAAGACAGTCTCATCCTGCCAATCACCCATACTGATCTTCAATGAGAGATAGTTCGGAAGAGCTTCCATGGAACGAAACGTTCCTGCGCTTTTCGATTTGCATTCTTCCGTAACAATCAGTTCAGGTGCCGCACCATTGGCCTCTACGAAGAAGGACTGACCGGGAGCAATAAGCGAGCTTCCTCCATTGGCTGATATTCCATTAATGTATGTAGCGTATTGATTGATGTTCGAACGCCAGATATAGACCGCGTTATTCATATTTGTCTTGGTCCAAGCGTCAGCATCCCAATCGATTGTTGCAGGATAAGGATTTCCAATCAGATTCCATCCGGCTCCGGTGCCATTATCGGTGTATGAAGGATTCAAATTGATTGTTCCACTATTAATCGGTCCACGTGCTGAAACTGTATAAGCTCCTGTTGGCATGTAAACCATATAACCACGACCGGGCACAAGCACATTGGTACTGTTCTCGACACCGACATACCCCTCTTCCTCAGCACCCGGAACAGTCTCATCATAATACACAACACTGTTGAAGCTGTAAGCAGGGTTATCTGAACCAACGAATCCGGTTGTGAGAATGGCAGCATCCCATTCTTCAATGGTAGCACTCTGAAGAGAGCTGGCGAGGTTTACCCATCCGGCTGTTGCAGCGGGACGGTAGCGACGAATGTTAACATCACCATCAACAGACCCATTGACCAATGAAAGTATTTCAGCGGTTCCATTAATGTCAGACCACAAGTTCAATTTGTCGTTTGTATGAAGAGTTGAAGCATTGCTCAGACCTAAATTGCCATACACTATCACTCCAAGACCTTCTATTGAAACACCAGCCGGATTGGTGATACTCCATGTTTGAACACGCAAGTAACCGGTTCCATTAATTATCTGCGCACTTGTTCCGGCAGACTTCAAGGTGCTGTTCTGGTCATTCCAAACACCATTCACAGTTACATCACCGTAGACCTGGATATTTTGAGAATCGAGGGCACCGGCGTTAAACGTAGCACCGGATTCTACCACGATATCTCTGCAGCTCATATTGGTCCAGTCGTTATTTACAACCACACCCGATACAAGCGTCAAATCGATCTGCGCACAGGTTGAAGACAATACTCCGGGAGTGCCTGCAGGAGAATCGGCCCAAATAGCACCGCTTGCAAGACCGGAAACAACAGCATAGTAGTGTGATTTTTCCTGGCACAAGGTTAATTTGGCTCCATTCGGCACAGATAATCCAGTAGCGGTAAAGTAAGGAGCAGAATAAACGCCAGTGATCGGTGTCTCATCGTCATAACCATCACCATCCAAATCTATCAACAAACGTAAATCAGATGCGTTAAAGCCGGCAACACCACTCAAATCGAATCGTAAATCCACTGTGCCGACATCGCCAACTTGACGGAACTTCCAATCGCGGGAAAGAACTGTTTTAAAGGAGCAATTAGAACCTGCATATGCACTGAATATGGTAGATTCATTGTCATTTCCACAAATGAGATATTCACCATCACCCAATGAAGATGGGTTGCTGATTCGAAGTAAATCATCCATTCCGGCGCTCTTAGACATTGATTGATTGAGAGCTGCAGCATCATTGCGACCAATACCGAATACATCGTTTTGGTGGGTAGCATCGAGCGGATACAAATGATCTGCAAGAGGAAGCGACAAACCGTATTTCACAGAAAGGTAAGTGTGAATCTGCTTCAATTCAGCAGTGCTCAGAACTCTATTGTATACGATGACTTCTGAAATGTAACCACTGAAACCATCATTTGCCATACCTCTTCCGATACGACCCGAACCCGTCAGGGAATAGTGTGTCCTGTTCGACCCTGAGCGTGTAGTATTCAATCCGTCGTTGATTCTCCAAGTTCTTTTACCTGCGAGTTCATCAAACTGACAAGCCAAAATTACAGGCAACTCAATGGCCGGATCATTGGCCGGAATCGTCATGTTCACCCAGTTTGCATATTGACTATGGCGGGCCAGCGTTGAGCCGGCATAACCCAAGGCCAAACCTGTTGAACTTGTTGCTCCGCTATAACCAACTACATATCCGGTACTAGCCAATCGCTTGCTAACCGTAATAATGGTGTAGTTGGTGTCATTGATATCGGTCAAGTCGATATTGAAGAAGCGCGTCGACGAGGTTCGAATTGCCGCATGACCATTGAACTGATTGCTGTAGTAAAGTGGTCGCGCAGCAGCAGTTGCCTGCGTTGCATTGTGTCCCAATCCGCTTGCGTCGTTCCAGGTAGTTACGGCTGATCCATCGGAAGCAGGCGCCATTCCCGAAGCGTCGGGCTTTAACCATGCTACCAATCCGGATGCGACGCCTCCGGGTGATTGCGCCAAAGCCACTGCGGAAAGCAGGGTCATTGCTAATATAGTGAAAAGTGTTTTCATTGTTTTTGTTTAGTTTCGGTTAGACAGAGAGTTCATTTTCTGTTACTTTTTATTATGCAACCTTGTCTACGCGCATCGACCTGATTTAGTTTCAATGCTAAGAGAGTTAAATCCTAAACCTGACAGAAATCAGCTAGCAGAAAAATGGAGAACCCCAAAAGCAACAGGGCAACCCGAAAGTTGCCCTGCCTAACCTAACTTTAAACAAACATCACCGGGGGTGATGTTTTCATTGCTCCAAAAAGGAGGGTGATTTAGAATCACCTACTATCATTGATTACAATTTACAGGCTCATGATGCGTGAACCATTCCTAAATTGTCGCCCTTATTCCGCATCAAAAGTGGAAGTTAATTTCCATGTGAATCAATAAAAACAGGTGAGATTTTAACCACATCATGTGAATTGCCCTTCCAAATGAAATTAACCGTCCAAGGAATTGTCATTCAGTGCATCCGCTATAGCGACCAAAAGCTGATTGTAAAAATGTTTTGCAACAAGCTTGGCTACAAAACCGGCATGGCGCGAGTTTCCAAACGACCTTCAAACAACAACATCCACCTATTTCAACCGCTTCGTATCGTCGAGTTTGAGACTGATTTCCAAGAGCAAAACAAATTCATTCAACTCAATCAACCGCGCATAGCAACACCATTGCACAGTATCGGTATTGACCCGGTTAAAACAGCCATGACACTTTTTATGGATGAGTTGTTGGCCATAACCATAGCCGATGAATACACCAATGATGATCTCTTTCGGTTCTTAAAAAACTCGATTGTATTGCTCGACGACGCCATCAATCCCAACAACTTTCACTTATGGTGGCTTATAGAAATCACTCGATACTACGGATTCTATCCGACGAAAAGTGTCGGCATGTATTTCGATTTGCAGCAAGCCGAGTTTACGAACATTAAACCACCACAATCCTTCACGCTTGAACCACCAATTTCCGACCTTCTGTTTAGTCTCCTCGATTTGGAGTGGCCACAAGCGCAAGTTCTTGAACTGAATGGATCTATACGCAACCAATTATTACATGCCCTGATTCAATTCCTTCGGATTCATTTGAACATCAACCGAGAAATCAAATCGCTCGATGTTCTCCACGCCGTATTCCACTAAGGGCATTAACCTGTTGTATTTTCGCCTGCCTAAACACAGATGCAGTTTTCTCAAGTCATAGGACAAGCAGCGCTGAAAGAGCGACTCGCAGCTTCATTCAGGGAAGGAAGAATTGCTCATGCTCTTATGTTTCTCGGACCGGAAGGAAGCGGAAACCTGGCGCTCGCATTGGCTTTTGCTCAATATATCGCTTGCCCCAACCGAACGGAAAGTGACTCGTGTGGCGTTTGCCCCACCTGCAAGAAAATGGATCAGCACCAGTTTGCTGATATGCACTATACGTTTCCTTTTTTCAATAAAAGTGAAGGAAGTGAAAAAACCACTTGCAACGACTGGCTTGCCCCTTGGCGGAATCACCTTCGCCAATCACCCTACACAACAGTCGACGAGTGGCGCAATGAAATAACAGAAGACAACAAACAGCTCATCATGTCGGTATATGAGGCCGCCAACATCATTCAGCATCTCACGCTGAAAAGCTATGAAGGAGGTTATAAGTTTCAGATTATTTGGATGGCTGAATACCTCAAAACCGACACTGCCAACAAGCTCCTGAAAATTGTCGAAGAACCACCGGAAAAAACTATTTTCCTCTTTGTAGCGAATAGTCTTGAAAATATTCTGCAGACCATTCTTTCTCGCGTCCAGGTAGTTTATGTCCCCAAAGTAGAAGACGAGGCAATACTTCATGGTTTGAAGAGCTTGGGATCATCGCCAGACAAAGCTGCAGAAATAGCGCACTTTGCTCATGGCGATTGGAATAAAGCATTGCAATTGTTGCATGCCAAGAATCCCGATGAGAATTATGCGATTCAGTTTCAATTATGGATGCGCATGTGCTACAAGAAGGATGTGCCCGGCATTGTGCGTTGGTCGGATGAAATGCATAAGCTGAATAGAGAAGACCAAAAGCACTTCCTGTCTTATGCACTCGATCAAGTGCGGCAGAATCTGGTCCTTAATTATGCGGGTGCCGATTTTGTGCGTCTCAATCATTCCGAAAAAAGTTTTTCCGACAAATTCGCCCCGTTTATCAACGACTTAAATGCCGAGGAGCTCATGGAAGAAATCACGGAAGCCTACCATGATGTTTCCCGCAATGCATACACCAAATTGGTTCTCACCGACCTTTCGTTCAGGTTGCATTATCTCTTGACACGTAAGTCCGAAGCCTGAATTGAACACGAGTTGTTGGGAAATCCCAACTCTACGGCCACGTAAATCTTTTTCATGCGTATTTTTGAACCTGTATGATAGAGGAGAAACTCAATACAGAGTTTTTCTATGATGAAGTTGAACCAATACCCGGCAGTGGTATTTCCGCTGCCCTACTTTGATTAATTATGGGATGTTCAAGTTGTTCTTCCGGCGCCAATGGGCTTCCCGGAGGATGTAAAAATAACGGTGCCTGTGGCACCTATGGCTGCAATAAACTCGATGTTTTTGATTGGCTGGCCGGCATGGAATTGCCCCAGGGTCAGAAGCCGTTCGACATCGTGGAAGTTCGCTTTAAAAACAGTCGCAAAGGTTTTTATCGCAACAGCGGCAATCTGGAGCTTTATGCCGGCGACGTAGTTTGTGTGGATGTGTCGCCCGGTTTTGACGTGGGTGTTGTAAGCATTACGGGTGAGCTCGTTAAAATGCAGATGAAGCGCAAGGATGTCAAAGACAATTATGAGATCAAGAAAGTTTTGCGCAAAGCCACCGAAGACGACATCAATCGCTGGCAAGATGGTCGCAAACT
>JBILCQ010000161.1:0-5456 GCA_044353065.1 Flavobacteriales bacterium
ACATGATACCAATCGTTGGTTGAAATTGGATATGACTCGGATGGAGAATAATTACCGTTACAAACCAATCCAGTTGCAAGGCTAAATCCTCCATCGTAGTATACAGCCCACTTTGCACTTTCGCTGGCGCCCAAAGTTATTGATGCATCATTTTGAGGAATGGAATTATACTTTGTCCAAAATGAAATCGAGAATGTGTCGCTTGCAAAATTTTCACCTTCGGCGATTCCAATACTACTCGAATTTCCATCAAAAGTATACGCCTTCCCCGCATTCCCAAACCGATCCTCCGTCAACGTTGCGCCATTCACGGTGCCATCATTGCCATTGCCGCTTTCATCATTGGCATTGCCGCAGAAAGGCCAGTAGCCCACGAGGCCTTGCTGGAGGTTAGAGGGGAGAGAGGTGCAAGGCGGTTGCAGTGTATTTGAGGTGAAGCTAGTAACTGAAGCTGAAAATTGACCTGTACCCAAATCATTTGAAACAAAGTTAAAAGTGAGACAACCACTTGAATTTTGAGGGGTAGGTTGGATAAAAACACCTTGTAAGTTTGTGCCCCAATAATTTCCAAGGGAAGTCGAACTAGTATTCGGGCCGTCGAAAATATAAAATTGATCCAAATTATTGGCGCCACCGGGCGCTGTATCCACTGTGCTTAATGAGAACAAATTGAAGTTAACAGTGATAAGATCTCCGGGAATCTCAGGACATATCGTGAATGTATAGTTCTCATTATTTCCATAAACAGGGTTAGCGCTTCCTCCAGAAGCCGAAATTATTCCAAGACACATAGAACAAGTGGAAATGGCATTTATCCCTGTGTAATCTTGATTAATTGTAATATTCGTTTGAGTATAGGTTGAATTGGATATCAAGATTAAAACTACAGAAAAAAAAATCGAACACAGGGAAATTGAGGATTTTATTAGTTGCATTTTTTGTAATAAGAGAAACAAATGTAAGTACGTTCAACAAAAAATGCATGATGGCTAAACTTGAGAATTCCATTCAAAAAGACAATCTCTTGAAACGCGAATGGCCTGTGCTCATGGCGTTGCTCAGCGATATGTCCACTAGACTCTCCCTTCCGGTAACACGTTGCCGAAAACTACGACTAAGGACATGCCCCGACCTTTCCGCCTTCGAGCTGAAGTCGAAACATCTGCGGCTTTATGTGATGCGAGAGGATTATACCGGGATCATAATGACAATAGGTGGCCGAAAAACAGAACAGAAAAGCGACATTCAATCGCTTCAGAAAATCATACTGGAATACTGTCAATACAGAATGAGAAAATGAAACAGAAAGACCTTTACAACCTACATCATCTGCGCAAAGAGCCGGAATTTATTCTGACTCAACTCCAAAACGAATTATATCGTGAGCTCAATGCATACATGCAAAAAAATGAATTGAGCATAAAGCAACTTGCGGATAAACTGGGTGTAAGCGCCTCGTACATCAGCCAAGTGCTCAATGGAAGGTTCAATTTCACTGTCATGAAATTGGTCGAGCTTTCACTAGCCATCGACAAAGTACCTGTCATTCGATTGGAAGAACCTCGGATGGGTCAGCAAAAACAAGGCGCTGCGAAATAATTCCACCGCCAAGACGCAAAGAATTACAACTCTGCGTTCCTGCGGTAAGAAAAAAACAAACCGAATCAGAGCGAGAAACAGAATCAGAATGAGAATGAGAACTACCGACAAACCCCTTATGCCTCATCCCTTATCCCTATCCCTTTTCTCCGTACCTTCGGCCCCCAAATGAAGTACAAACGCATCCTGTTAAAATTGAGCGGTGAGTCGCTCATGGGCGATAAGCAATTCGGCATCGATAATCAACGCTTGGTGCAATACGCTCAAGAGATTAAAGAAATCTGGAGCTCCGGTGTTCAAATCGCCATCGTTATCGGCGGCGGCAACATCTTCCGTGGTGTGCAAGCCGAGCAAGGCGGCATGGAGCGCACACAGGGCGATTACATGGGTATGCTGGCCACTATGATCAACAGCATGGCTTTGCAAAGCGCACTCGAAAGCATTGGCGTCGACACACGCTTGCAAAGCGCCATCGAAATGAAAGCCATTGCCGAGCCGTTCATCAAACGTCGCGCGGTGCGTCATTTGGAAAAGGGTCGCGTGGTCATCTTCGGCTCCGGCACCGGAAATCCTTTCTTCACAACAGACACCGCGGCATCCCTTCGCGCCATCGAAACCGATTGCGATGTAATCTTAAAAGGTACGCGTGTAGATGGCATTTATACAGCCGATCCGGAGAAAGATCCAACTGCAACACGTTACGACAAGGTAAGCTTCACCGAAGTGTTTGAAAAAGATTTGAAGGTGATGGACATGACAGCGTTCACCCTATGCAATGAAAACAAGTTGCCTATCATCGTTTTCGACATGAACAAAAAAGGCAACCTAAAACAACTCGTGGAAGGCACTCACGTCGGAACTCTCGTGAGTTTTTAATCATCCATTATTTTAGCGGCACAATTAGCGAAACAGTATATGAGCGATGAAGTGAAAATGGCTCTCGATGAAGCCACCGATGCAATGCAGAAGTCATTGGATCACCTCGATAACGAACTCTCTAAAATCCGCGCAGGTAAGGCCTCTCCCGCCATGCTCGACGGTGTGAAGCTCGATTATTATGGCTCGCCAACGTTACTAAAAAACATCGCGAACGTGAATACACCCGACGCGCGCACCATCACCGTGCAACCATGGGAAAAGCACATGCTGAATGAAATCGCTAAGGCCATCATGGAAGCCAACCTCGGATTGAATCCGCAGAACAACGGCGACCTCATCATCATCTCTGTTCCGATGCTCACCGAAGAGCGACGCAAAGACCTTAGCAAGCGCGCACATGCCGAAGGCGAACACGCCAAGGTAGGTATCCGTAATGCGCGCAAAGAAGCACTCGACTTCATCAAGACCGCTCAGAAAGACGGCCTGCCCGAAGACGAAGCCAAAGCAGGCGAAACGAAAGTGCAAGAGCTCACCGACAAATTCAACCGCAAAGTGGAAGAGATGATCGCGGTGAAGGATAAGGACATCATGACGATATAGTGGCGAGTGACGAGTGGCGAGTGGCGACGTAGGGACGGGCTGCAGCCCGTCCAGCAACCATACAAGTAGCATTTGTGTTCAGTAAGTGATTAAAACGAAGCCGCGGCGCGCGCTGCTGCATCACTCTGGAAATAATCTTCCAACGAGGGCTTCTCGATAAATGGAACGGCATTCAATGCATGCTCTACCACCTCCGGTATTTGCAAGAAGGTAATTTTTTCCTCGAGAAATAATTTCACGGCAATCTCATTGGCGCCATTCAATACACACGGCGCGTTTCCACCTGTATGCATTGCCGCAAAAGCCAAATCAAGACAACGGAAACTTTTCCGATCGGGTTGCTCGAAGGTGAGCGACGGGTATTTCAAGAAATCAAATCGCGGGAAGTCGGCATAGATGCGCTCGGGATAAGCCAGCGCATATTGAATGGGCAGCTTCATGTCTGGCAGGCCCATCTGCGCTTTCATGCTACCATCGGTAAACTGCACAATACTGTGGATAATGCTTTGCGGATGAACAATCACATCAATCTGTTCGGGCTTCAAATGAAATAACCACTTGGCTTCAATCACTTCCAGGCCTTTGTTCATGAGCGATGCAGAGTCGATGGTAATCTTAGCGCCCATGTCCCAGTTGGGATGCTTGAGAGCCTGTGCTTTGGTCACCTTCGCGAGTTCTTCCATTGAACGTCCGCGAAACGGACCACCTGAAGCGGTGAGGTAAATCTTCTCAATCGGGTTGTGCCACTCGCCTGCCATGCACTGGAAGATGGCCGAGTGCTCGCTGTCGACTGGGTAAATATTCACCGAGTGTTCTTTCGCAAGTGCGGTTACCAGTTCACCCGCAACCACCAACGTTTCTTTATTGGCGAGTGCAATGTGCTTTCCAGCCTTGATGGCGCGAATGGTAGGCTCTAATCCGGCGAAGCCAACAAGTGCCGTCAACACAATATCGATGGACTCGGCTTCTACAACTTGCGCCAAGGCTTCTTTGCCTGCATACACCTTAATGTCGGCCGACCACAACGCTTCTTTGACCTGATTGTATTTCGTTTCATCACCTATAACAACACAGTTGGGCTTGAACTGTAACGCTTGCTGTATAAGAAGTGTAGCGTTGCTTTGAGCGGTAAGCACTTCAACTGCAAATCGATCGGGATTAGCGGCAATTACGTCGAGGGCTTGCGTGCCAATGCTACCTGTGCTGCCTAGGATGGCGATGTTTCTTTTTTCCGGACTCATGAAGACAAATAAACAACACAAGCTTTTGAAAGTGCTTGTTCGGTTAAAAATGAAAATGCCCCGCTGTAGCGAGGCATGTTCGTATTCGTTTTGTGAATTACCCTTTCAACGACTCCGCTCCCGCAACAATCTCGAGGATTTCTCCGGTAATCGCCGCCTGACGGGCCTTGTTGTAATTCAATTTCAACTCCTTTACAAGCGCACCTGCATTGTCGGTTGCCTTGTGCATCGCTGTCATGCGCGCTCCGTGCTCTGAAGCTACAGAATCAAGGAGTGCTTTGAACAACTGCACTTTCAGGGTACGAGGAATCAACTCATCGATGATCTGCTCTTTCTGCGGTTCGAAGATGTAGTCTGTTTGTGATGACTTTCCGGCAACCTGCGTAGGAACAACAGGCAAGTATTGCTCAGTAACGATCAGCTGTGAAGCAGCGTTCTTGAACTTGTTGTACACCAATACCACTTTGTCATACTTACCTGCCACAAACTGCTTCATAACCACATCAGCAATCGCTGAGCTATTGTCGAACGTTAGTTTATCGAACACGCTGTAGGGCGTTTCACCCAGCCCTTCTGTGCTGTGATGCGAAGTTTTCTTGTACACATCAAACGCCTTCTTACCGAGTGAAAGAATCTTCACGTTGGCATTGCCAAAATCCGCTTTCATCTGATTGCGAATTTCTTTGATCACGTTGTTGTTGAAACCACCACACAAACCACGGTTCGAGGTAATGGCCACAACCAATACGTTCTTCACATCGCGTTGCTGGCTATATACACCTTCAGAAGCATCGAGGCTTGAGCTTACGTTGCTCAAAATCTCTTGCATTTTCTCGGCATACGGACGCATGCGTGTAATTGCATCTTGCGCACGCTTCAGCTTGGCAGCACTCACCATTTTCATGGCCGAGGTAATCTGCATGGTGCTGTTCACCGAGGTGATGCGTAAACGTATTTCTTTGAGATTCGCCATCGTTGTCTATTCCGAAACGGTATGCTAATTCTTAGTTGTAACGTGCTGTCAATTCTTTGGCAACTTTCTCGAGTGTACCAGTCAAGTTGTCGTCGATTTGACCTGCACCCAGTGCATTCAAAACGTCCTTGTGGTTCTTCTCGAGATACGCGAGGTAATCTTCT